>JAGSHJ010000098.1 GCA_023954595.1 Bacteriovoracaceae bacterium
AACAAATTTTAAATCCTCTTTGTGTAACTAGAACACATGTCGAAGATCTAGAAGTCTTACAGTTTGAAAAAAGAATCCCAGAAGAAGAAATTACTCTAGGGCCTAGAATTGAAAAACTGTTTCAAAGCACAGACTTGCAATCTCTTCTCGACAATTGTGCACAGGCCGTTTTCGAACAATCCGGTTTTGACCGGGTTTTAGTCTACAAGTTTCATGATGACCTACATGGAGAAGTTGTAGCGGAGAAACGAAATAGTGAGATGGACAGCTTTCTTGGCCTGCACTTTCCGGCATCTGACATTCCTGGACCCGCAAGAGAAGTATTTCTAGATAATTGGCTCAGAATCGTGCCAGATGTAAATGCTGCAAGTGTTCCCATCTTTTCAAAGAGGGACAAGTTGATAGATTTAGGAAAGGTCTTGATCAGGGCCGTCTCACCTATTCATATTGAATATTTACAAAACATGGGTGTGTGTGCATCCATGACTCTATCAATAATAGTTGAAGGTAAGCTGTGGGGACTATTTGCTTGTCATGACAATACGCCAAAAAACATTTCAAAAACAAAGCGTCTACAATGCAGCAACCTCACCCAAGTGGCCTCGGCATTAATTCAATCAATGATCTTAAAGAGTAGAAAAACAGAGCTAACGAGAATAAACAAGCAACTAGAAACTATCGGTAGAAATCTGCAAGAGAACAGTAATCTTTCCAAAGATTTAATAAATTCTACTCCAGGCCTTTTAGATCTGATTGATGCAAATGGAGTTTGTGTAGCACTAGATGAAAAATACAAATGGCACACAATTGGCAATGTTCCGCCAGTGAAGCAGTTAAATGTTATATTAGACTGGCTCTCAACACACGTACCTAATAGGCCTGTATTTCATACGAATTCTCTTCATAAACATATACCCGAATTTGATAGCTTAAAAGATATTGCCTCAGGGCTTTTAGCAATTTCAATACCTAAAACAAATAGCAGCTATATACTTTGGTTTAGACCAGAAGTTATTGGCGAAGTAAAATGGGCTGGGAATCCAGACAAACCGGTTAACACTAAACAGGATAAGCTCACACCGAGATCATCTTTTAAAGCATGGAAAAAAGTAACCAACGGTACATCCAAAGAGTGGAAAGATTGGGAACTAGATGCCGCACTAGATATCCGAAACTTTATTTTAGCTGCAGATATCAAAGATCAATTTTCTAAGGAGCAAAGAGCCAAAAGACATGCGGAAGAACAAAAAAAAGCAAAAGAAGATCTCATAAGTATGGTCTCTCACGACTTGCGCAATCCATTAAACTCCATACAGATAAGCCTTGAATTAATCGAACAGATGGTAACTTCAGATCAAGAAGAAATTTTGCAGCTATTGCACACGGCCCAACGATCTATCAAGACCATGGAAGGAATAACAAACAACATTGTACAAACTAGTAAATTAGATTCAACAACTCCAGACTTATCTAAGACAAAACAAAAAATCGAGGATGTTATCACTCATGGGGTGGAAATGCTTACTCCTGATGCTCGGAAAAAAGGCATAAGACTACTGTACCAATTGAATACAAACTTGGAGTTTGAATATGATTTTAACAAAATACTTCAAGTTCTCTCTAATCTTATTGGGAACGCTCTAAAGTTCACCCCTAGAGATGGCGAAGTTCGAATTACGGCACAACAGGATAGTCATAATACTATTACCGTATCAGTTTGTGACTCAGGTCCTGGAGTCTCAAAGGAGAACATAGAGCATATTTTTGATCGGTACTGGCAAGCAGAGCAAACTCAAAACTTGGGTTCAGGATTAGGCCTATTTATAGTAAAAAAAATAATAGATGCACACAAAGGACAGGTATGGGTAGAGAGTGAACACGCTAAAGGCTCATGTTTTAAATTTAAGCTTCCCTTAAACTAGTCCCCTGTTAGAGTTATTTATCATTTTCAATTAATTGAGTGATCTTTTTATTAAGAGGCTTAACAGCTGACATAAAGTGCTTGATGCTTCCATCTTTTAAAACAAGAAATTTTTCAAAATTCCAGAAGATCCTTTTTCTTCCCGACTTCTTAAGAAGCTTTGTTATAAAAGGATTTTTTGATTTCCAATTAACACTCATCTTCTTCGTAATTGGAAAGCTAACCCCATACTTTAACCTACAGAAACTTTCGACCTCTTTATCACCTTCAGGTGTTTGACCACCAAAATCATTTGAAGGAATACCAAGAATTTTAAACCCACTACCCTTGTACTTCTGATAAAGCTTCTCTAGCTCGTCTAATTGTCCAGTGAATCCACAGCGAGTGGCAATATTGACAATTATATAGGTCGTGCCTTTCCACTTAGAAAGGTCTAATTCTGTCCCGTCAGAGAGTGTTAACTTCTCTTTAGAAAAATCTTCTGCAAAAGAAGTAAGTGATGATAGCAAGATAAGAACTGTTATAAGCTTCAAAAGGGCCCCTTAGTTTTGTACATTTTTATCAAAAACGATCTAAAAAGGCAGCCCTAATTATAAAAGGTATAAGTATCTTTTAGGAAAGAACACGTTTCAAACTGTTTATGTTAATTGGTTTTTCAATAAAATCATCCATACCTGCTTCTAGACATCTTTGTTTATCTTCTTCATAAACATTAGCTGTCATGGCCACAATAACAGGACGATCATCTCCATAGGTTTCAATTATCTTTTTAGTAGCTGTGATTCCATCCATCTCTGGCATTTGCATATCCATAAAGATAAGCGAATAGCTCCCGCCGTTTGTTTCTTCGAGAACCTTTAGAGCTTTAAGTGCCTCAAGTCCGTTGGCGGCAATATCACAGGAGTAACCTAATTTTTTAAGCATCAGCATTGCAAGCTTTTGGTTAATAGCATTATCTTCCACTACCAAAATTTTATGTTGTTTGCATGCCCCTACTTCAACTGGTTCAACGATATCTTCAAGTGGTGCTTCGACGGCCTCAGTGACTTTTTGCCCATCCCCCACACTTAAAGGAATAACCAAAGTAAATACAGATCCCTTACCAAACTCACTCTCAACCTCAATGCTTCCACCCATTGCTTGGGCAAGTCTTGTAGAGATTGAAAGACCAAGCCCAGTGCCACCAAACTTTCTCGTAATAGTTGCGTCTGCTTGTGCAAATGCATTAAAAAGTTTTGGTTGGTCTTCCTTTTTGATGCCGATGCCAGAGTCAATTACCTTAAATAATATTTCTCTTTTATTGTTTCCTATTTTTTTACTCATTACTAAGAGCTTAATCTCCCCTTCTTCAGTGAACTTCACAGCATTGGACAGCAAGTTAACTAGAACCTGCCTAATTCTAGTGATATCACCTATTAGAAAGTTCGGAGTGTCTTCTTCAATGGATGAGACTAAATCAATCTTTTTCTGAGACGCACGGTAAGAAGAGAGGTAGAGAACTTCATCTACACATTTCCTTAGGTCAAACTCACTCAGCTCTAAATCAAGTTTTCCAGATTCGACTTTACTAAAATCAAGTATGTCATTTAGCACGGTCATTAATCCATCACCACATGACCTTACCGTTTCTAACATTTCATTTTGTTTTGGACTTAATTTCGTATCATTTAAAAGCGTAATCATCCCTAAAATTCCATTCATGGGAGTTCTAATTTCGTGAGACATATTTGCAAGAAACTGTCCTTTTGAACGTGCCAACTCTTCACTTCTTTGCATTGCTTCGATCATTCTTGATTCAGCAAGTTTTTTATCTGTGATGTCATATTTAATTGCAGTGAAGCGCTCAATTTCCCCATTGGGTGTAAAGCTAGGAGCGATGGCGGCCTCAACCCAAAAACTTTGACCATCTTTATTCTTGCACTTGAATTCGCCTTTAGTGATTTTTCTTTTATTTCTGATCGAGGCTAATTCATGATGCAAATTATTATCATCACCACCATCAGCAATAACCTCATAACTTCTCCCCAATAGCTCCTCTCTTGAATACTTTGTGGTTTCCAGGAAGTTGTCATTTACATAGGTTATAATTCCATCAGAATTGGCCTCACTAACCAGTGATGACAGATCAAGAGTATGATTGATGGCGAGCATTTCTTGATTTAAGCGTTCTTTCTCTTTATTGGCAGCAATATAACCCCAACACAATCCAATAAAAGGAAGTGCGTAAGAGACAATTTTTGTGAAGTGCCCAATGTAAAAATAGCTATCAAATAACTGGGCTGAACCAAATGCCATATATAGCTGGGTGGCAATATTTGGAATAGAACTCAAAACAAGAGCGTGAGAGAATGGGCCAGGCTTTATTTTATAAAACCGATAGAACAAATAAGCAGAGATCAAATAAATGATCAATGGGAGAATATCATAAGGTCTTGTAATGATATCGCCAGGAAATTGTGTTGCAGGTAGATTATTAGATGTGGATGCAATATGAATTGCAACATAAGCAGAGATCAAGAACACTAAGCTTGACCCAGCGATTATACTCACATTGTTTTTCTGTGATAGTTTTTTTGAAAAAAGAAACAGCCCTACTCCAAGAACACAAATCAGAGAATTAAATATTCGACAAAGTGCCCAGGTAAATGGAATTAGATCTGAGTTATCCGCTACAGCGTCCACAAGTCTAACTGCTGCCAAAGTGTGAAATGCATCCATTAAACCTGCACATAATAGGGCGACACCAATTACTGGAGTTGCAGGGTCTCGTTTAATAGCAAAATCGGTAAATGCCAAGAAACAAGTTATGAGTGCAAGTGAGAATGCAGTCCACTCAAGCATTGTGTGGGCGAATGCTCCCTTGAGAAACTTAAAGCTTTGCTCGAGTACCCTATCAGATCCATTTATGCCAAGAGCTAATTCATTTGTAGAGAAGTCGACACCTGCCATTGATAGGAAAAATGGCAATATGGATACAAGGATCGTAACAACAACAATCGCTTTAGGTAATTTATATGTGTATTCAGTAGATCCCAAATTGAAGTCCTCTTTAAAAAAAATATTTAAAGTATCTTAACAGTGTATTCAATATGGAACAACGGGTATAGATATGTCTTTGAGCGTCTGAGTCAGTCACTTTTCAAAGAAAATCTTAATATTTGAAAAACCATGAAAAAATACCGAAGATACATACAAGTAAAAATAAGGATTTTAAAATATGCAAAAAATGATTGATTACGAACAGTTCAATGAAGCAGTAGATCATGACCAGGATGTTATAGAGATCATTTCAGAGACATTTCTTAATACATATGAGGATCTATTCTCGGCCTTTAAAAGCTCTGTCGCTAAGAAAGACGTTGAAGAACTTAGTGCAACTGCTCACACTCTTAAAGGTGCAGTTAGCATGTTTTTTGTTGAAAATATCACAAAACCTTTACAAGAAATTGAATCAGCGGCTAAGTCGGGCTCACTAGTGGCCGATGAGGATCACGTGGCGAAAATAGAAGGTGATTTAAAAAAGCTGGCCCAAGAGCTACAGGAGATTTTGGGGAGTTAGATCCCCAACAACCTTCAAAGTGACTATAAAGATATAGTACTGTCTACACTCTATACACTTAAGCAATTCAAATAGATTAATAAAGCTTGTTTTATTGGCATGTATTTTGCTCTCCTAATAAGTAAGGAGTTTATAAAATGAGATTCTATACTACTATCGCCTTCATAGGGATATTCGCCACTAGTTGTGTAAAAATTGAGCCAATGCCAAAGACGGCCTCAATGGAAGTTATAAATTTTCAAGAGAATTACAATAACCTCTATCAAGAAGTTCAAGGACAAGAATGTATTCTTCTAAACGTTGTGGAAGAGAAAGATAGCTTTATTTTTTATACAAGTGAAAATTCAGAGGATAGTCTGCTCACTCATAATTTTTATAAAACCACTTCCGGTAGTTTGAGTGCACTTCCAAACATCTCTATTTTTGGCCTAGATCTTTACCAAGTTAGATATGGTTCAGAGCAAGATTTAATTCATGAATCGGTAATTGTAAGTGATGAAGGCAATACAAAGATTAAGTTTGATGAGAAACTCAATGAGTTCTCCATCACAGCAGAAGAAGGGACGGATTTTCTTGAACAGACCAGTTATGCTATTACAAGTTGTGTGCAAGCAAAACGGTTGATTCCAAAAACAACAGTCCCTCTAGAAATTTTCGAGTCAGAGTAGCTCTAATTAAAATTTAGGTGCTTATAAATTCTTTCGTACTTCAGAGAATCTTTTCTACCAAAGATTATATCTTGAGGTAGCTCTTCCCCACGCTCACGAATAAGTTCATCTAGTAGCTTAGTGAAAGATTTTTTAACTTGAGATGTTTCTACATCCTCTATAGTTAAAACTCTTTCCACTCCATAGTCTTCAGCATCAAGATCATCTAAATCGCCAAAGTCAGCATTTCCGGCAATAGCGTCTAGAGAAAGTGATAGGTCTCTATGAACAAATGGGTCCAAAGCATCTACTAACATAGTTGTTGATGCTAGCCCTGGAGTTACACTTATTCCCGTCACAAGAGCAGATGTGGCACCTATGCCTTCAAGACTATACCCAGCACTTACGGCCCATGCAATTTCAGCTTGTGCGGCAACCATTGGGGCTCTTATTGCGGCCAGAACGATAAGAACATCAGCACCTGCGGCCAAATACATATCTAGCTCTTTATCATATGCCATGTCCTCAATTTCACTTTTTGAAAAGGTAATTGGTATTGGATAGAAAGAATCACATGTTGGATTATTGAGGCTTCCCTTACACTCCAAGAAATAAAAGCCCTCTCCTACGGTTTTGACTTGTAGAAAATGATCTCTTGAGTCTTCGCCCTTAATAATTATGGCGGACGCGTTGAGAGAGAATACGGACAATAAAATAGATACAAATAGCTTTTTCATATAATAAACCTTCTTATTTCCGACAGACTAACGCACTTCAGCATCCTTTAAAAGCGAAGCCTAGCTACCTTGTAACTGTTTCACTGTTTGGCGTTTCGATTGCATTAACTAAGGCTAATGAAGATAGGAAATCAACCAGATACAAAGGACTGCAAGGCCCGAATAGAGGACCCTAAACGCCTAGCTGCCCTTAAAGAGCTGGAAACTTTAACATCAGGCCAAATAGAGGCCCTAGACCGGTTGGTGAAGTTAGCATCTGAGCTTCTTAATTTACCGCTGACTTTCGTTACTTTTGTGGGAACAGATAAACAGTACTTCAAGAGCTTTCATGGACTACCAGAACCTTGGAAGAGTGATCCACAAACTTCTATTGATGACTCAATTTGCAGATTTACCTTAAAAGGAGAAATATTAGCTTTGGAGGATGTTAGAGAGCAGCCCCTACTTGCCGGTAACCCAATTCTACCAAAACTAGGCCTGGTAGCTTATCTGGGAGTACCTTTGACCACGCAAGATGGGCAAAACTTAGGTGCTTTTTGTGCTGTGGACAGTAAAAGAAGAAAGTGGAGCGAAAAAGAAATCAACATTCTAAGAGAGCTGGCTAATTCTGCGATGAGCGAAATCATGTTAAAGGCAAGCTTAGAGAAGCTTCAAAAAGAACAAAAAGATAAAGAAGAGTTAATTTCATTACTCGCCCATGACATCCGCTCTCCACTATCAACAGCATTGGCCAGTGCCGAGTTGATTGAAATGTATCTCGATGACAAAGAGTCCGTTTTTGAAGAGTCACAGAGAATAATGCGCTCTATTTCCTGGGCGAATGAATTAATAGAAAACTTTTTGGATACCAAGCGCATTGACTTTAGAAAACAGGAAAATAAAGACTTTAAACAAATTGAAATTGTGGGCTTCATCAAAAGATGTTTATCGGATCTAAGACCACTATATAAGCATAAAATAATTTTAGAGAGCTCTATAGAATCTTTAAACGTGTGGATAATTGAACAGTCCCTTCGAAGAGTGTTAACAAATTTAATAGACAACGCATTTAAACATGGTTTCTCCGACACTGATGTAAAAGTTAAAATAGAAAAAATAAACCACACATTTTTCAAATTCTCTGTGAACAATAAGGGACCTGTTATTTCTAAAAAGGAACTTAAACAATTATTTAAACCCTACTATCAAAATGAGCAACAGACTGAGCGAGGATGGGGATTAGGCCTTGCTCTTGTAAAGTCTGTTATTTCAGTGCACCAGGGAGATGTAAATGTAGAGAGCGATCAAGACCACGGTACTACTTTCACAATTACAATTCCCTTTCATCAACTGAAAAAAACAGTTCATTGACACCTTCTTGGCAAACCTCTTGCTACTAAAATAGATACGCTTAATGCAAATTTATAAGGAGAAGTGTTATGAAAAGATATAAGAACCCCATTACCCTATTTTTATTGCTCTTAGGTTTACTTGCTTTTAGTGCATGTGAACAAAATGACACAACCACAAACTCGTCAGCACAAGACAGTATCGTTGAAAATGAAAACGGTGAAGAGTCCGGAGAGGAAACAAATGGGGATAATGACCCTAATGGAGAGGAAGAGAATAATCAAACAGGCACATTTACGGCGACGCTTTCGGCCCTCAATGCAGATGTTGCAGGAGACGTTGAAGGAGAGGCGACCTTTACTATTACCGATGATGAATTTATTGCAGAAGTACAAGTAGACAATGCACCTATTGAGATCACTCATGTACAGCATATCCACTCATCTAGTGCATGCCCTACTGCAGAGAATGATACAAATGGAGATGGTTTTATTGACGTTGTTGAGGGAGTTCCTTCTTATGGCCCGATTTTAATTCCACTTGATGGAGACCTTGAACAACAAGAAGCTGGTGCAGAAGGCTTCCCAGCCGCAGACCAAACAGGAAGTTACTTCTACAGTCAAAGTGCAGATTTAGAAGAGATGCTTAATGACCTAAGAGCTGAGGACCCAAATACGGAAGATCCAGTTATAAAGCTAGCAGAAGATGAAGAACTTAATTTGGATGGTCGCCATGTTGTTATCCATGGTGTTCCAGATTCGGTTGAACTTCCAGACACGGTAGCATCGGTTCTAGACTTACCTGCTAACGCAACCTTACCAATTGCATGCGGAACAATTGCTAGAGTTCAAGATGATGATGACAACGGCGACGACAACGGCGACGACAACGGCGATGACAATGGCGATGACGACGGCGATGACAACGGCGACGACAATGGCGACGATAACGGCGATGACAACGGCGACGACAATGGC
>JAGSHJ010000462.1 GCA_023954595.1 Bacteriovoracaceae bacterium
CATTAAAAAAAAGGCCTCATTCGAGGCCTTTATTTTTTGCGCCTAGACGCTTAAAAACTTGTATTCATTGATTCTTTGAGAGGGAAACCAATGAGGATGTGTGTGACCTTTTCTCCGAAAAGGTGCAGACACAATACTGGCCTCACCAAACGTTGAACAATACAATCTTTCAATAAAACTATATCAAAATTGTATGTTAAGACTGAGTCATGAAGTGGCTTAACTATCATCACCTTCTTTATTTTCGTGAAATTGCAAAGGCCGGCTCTATTGCTAAGGCCAGTGAGAAACTTCTTGTTGGACAACCTGCTCTTAGCCATCAACTCAAACAACTTGAAGAGAGCCTAGGTGTCTTATTGTTTGAAAGAAAGCATAGGAGTCTTAACCTAACTGAGGCAGGCAAAAGGGCACTGTTGTACGCTGAGGAAATATTCAACAAGGGGGAGGAGTTTCTTGATGCCTTTAACTCTAAAGTTATTCCAGGTAAGCGATACCGCATAGGTTCCATAGCAAGTATCCCAAAAACCTTGGCCGCCAACTTGGTTCAGTTTGCTCTTGAATCTGAAGGGGATGGGCATGTTTCTACTTTCGAGGGTGAGAATGAAGACCTTATTCATAAACTTGAAAAACATGATCTTGATATTGTGCTCACAAACCAAATTGTTGAAAGTTATGTGTCTCTTGAAAATTTCCTTATAGCTGAGAGCAGCATCTCCGTTTTTGGACACAAGTGCTTTAAGTCTCTTCGTCATGACTTTCCCAAATCACTACATGGTGCTCCAATGGTTATGCAGACCATGCATTCTAAGCTGAGATCAGATATCGATACTGAACTTGAAAGCTTGGGCATTAAGTATGAACTTAAAGCACAGTGTCAGGATTATGCTGTTAAGAAGCTACTCGCCGCTAAAGGGACAGGGCTTGTTTTCCTCCCTGATTTTGAAGGTGAAGAGTTTATGAAAACAACCGGAATGATCAAGATTGGAACTATTGAGCGAGTCACTGAAAAGTACTGGCTGATCACCTCAAGTAAAGTTGTCAAAAATGCTCTTACAAGTAGAATTTTAGAAGGGTTTAAAGGTATTTGAAGATTTTGCCCTTTGTACTTTAGTCGGATTCTTTCATAAAATAAAAGCCAGACTAGTACTAAGGATTCTCATGCCCTTTGATCAATTTTCCATTTTTGATTCATCTCCAAAACCTACTTTAATTTTCGATGAGAACCATAAAGTTGTATATTACAATGAGAAGGCAAGGCAGAAGTTCTGGCCACAGATACAAGATAAATCTTCCAAAGAGTTTTTTCAAGTTGAGTCTAAAGGCCATAATTGTGTCAGTGCGTGTTTTGCTGGAAAAGGTCCCATTAGTAATAATGAAGTTTTTGAAATTAATGATTATAAGTTTAATTGTTCTTTTCACTTTGCCCGCGTAGGAGAACAAAAGCTTGTTGTGGCCAGTCTTGAGCTTCAGTATGAAAAAGAACAGTCAGAAGATGTAGAGATCTTTAGATCATTTGAGTCTGCACTACATAGACTTGGAGAGTTAACAAGTTCATCAAAATCCAGTATTGATCAAAAAATTCAAGGTGGCCTTAACGCTGCCCTAGATTTGTTTGGTCTTCCACTCGGAATCATAAGTAGAATTAAGGGAAGTGAATATACTGTTCTTTATTCGCAAAGTCGCATCGATGGAGCTGAAATACCTCCTGGAACAATATTTGATCTTGGTGGTACTTACTGTGATGTAACATGGAGAAATCATAGTCTTGTGGCAGTTCCAAAGGCTGCCGTTGACGATACATATAGTAACCATCCAAGTTATAAGAATTTTAAACTGGAAACTTATGTTGGGATCCCACTTGTAGTTGAAGGGGTGCCTTATGGTACTTTGAGTCTGGCTTCTCCAGAAGAATATGAAGAAGGATGTTTCTCAACAGGTAAATTAGAGTTTTTTCAACTACTCGCTAAGTGGATTGAAAATACGATTGAAGTCCGAAAAAAAGACAGTCTCCACAGACAGATTCAAAGTCAAAATGCGACAGTACAGACACTGTTTGAAGGAGTTTTTAATGAAAGTCCAATCGCTATAGCTGTTGCTTCTGTAGATAGAAAACTCCAACTTGCCAATAAAGCATTTTTAAATCTTTATGGACTTAAAGAAGAAGAAGTCTTTGGTCGATGTACATCCTCACTTTATGCTGATCCGGATGATTACAAAAGACAATCTAATCGTTTTAGTCGCGAGAACAGAGCACAAAGCTTTGAGATGTATACTGTTAACTATAAAAGAAAGGACGGCTCTACTTTTATCGGTGAAACAATGGGGTATCCGGTTCACGATCATAATGGTGTCGTCATAGGCTTTATAGGACAGGTTATTGATAAAACAGCGGAGATACAAAGAGAGAGTGAGTTGGAGGAACAACGACTTATTGCTCAACAGAATTCAAAGCTTGCTGCAATAGGTGAACTGGCCGCTGGTGTAGGACATGAAATCAATAACCCTCTTCAGATTGTTAATGGTTATACAGAGTTAATTAAAAGAAAGTTAAAAACAG
>JAGSHJ010000324.1 GCA_023954595.1 Bacteriovoracaceae bacterium
AAAAAAATCGCTGTATTTAAAAACAATCAACAATCCTACATTTAAAAGAATACCAACAATTAAAAAGGTTTTCTTTAGTCTCTGTTCGCCCTCAACAGAAAGCAACCGCCCTAAAGAAAAATTCACAAGTACAGAGATAATGATAATAGGTAAATATATGGGTTTCCAATACCCATAAAAAAACAGAGATGCAAAAATAAGTAAAATCTTAGAGTTTTTTGCAGACCGACTCCCTATTAAAAAATAGGCCAACCAAACAACTGGTAAAAATACACATATAAAATCAATTGAGCTGAAGAGCATTTTTTATGTCTTATTCATTTGCATTTGTCAAACTATCTAATACAGACAAAACCAATCTCGGGTGGGTTGATTTGTTATCACTAATATTCTTCCAGTTGAGAAGCGAAAGGAGAGTCTTTAAGGGCCATCGAAACTTCATTATAATTTGTTACTATGTCCTGTACGGTTCTGGTTTGTAGTTTTTTCAACAAAGGGGCTTTTTCAAAACTGTTATCAACTCTTAAAAAATCTGCCATTTTATTTAAGAAGTTTTTGTCAAAGTCATTATTTTCAGCAAACATTTCCCCATAGTCAATTTGGAAATAGTTTGTATATGAGTTTAGGTGCTGGTATATAAAATCGTCTTCTCTTTGCATTTGCTTCAAAGAGGTCATCATGTTTTCTGTGTTTATGTCTAATTGAGTGGTTTCATTGGCATTAAATTTGCTGTTTTTATCAATCACAAAAGCCCCTGTTTTTGCAGCCAAAACTCCTGAAACAAAGGTTTTTAGATAATTCTTTCTTGTTAGGTTTAAGACTTTCCAGTTGTTTCTTCTAACAATTTTAAATAGCTCAGGAACTCCTTCAGTTAAAGGTGTGATAAAACCATGCAAATTTCTAATGTGGTTGTATTTCACATCAATGATAATATTTTCATTGGGAGATACATCTTTGATAAAATTTATATATTTTTCAAAGCTTTCCAGGTGAGTGATTGGCTTTTTAGACTCATCCATGCAATCAAAGTGGTAGGAGTAATAGCTTCCTATTAAATCAGACTTGTTTTCTGAAATAAGTTCCAGATATTTGTTTCTATATATTTCAAAGGTTTTATTATTGTAAATACCTGTGTCAAAAATCTCATTAATAGAAAACACTTTATTATGTGTGGACAAACACCTGCGTAAAACATTTGTGCCTGATCTTTGTCTAGCCAACAAAAGTATGATGGACTTGTTTGGTCTCTTTAATTGAATATTGGAGTTTTTAACCATTACTTTAATATCCAATGCCTTTGAATAATCACCTGAAAATCTAAAACCAAGATTTCCATCACCCTTATTTATTTTTTTCAAATCTTCTCTGTACTCATTGGCAACGACTTCATCTACAGTGGCCCCATTCACAACCAGTTCCAAATGAACTCTTTGATTAGGGCTGTCTTCATTGATTGCCCACCCTTTGATTTCTGATGCTGAAATCACACCTAAACTGCCCTTAATATTCAATTTATACCCCTTACCTTTTCATTCCATAAATACAATACTATCAAACTATAAATGAGTCTTTGATTGAACTGATCCAACTTCAGCTGACCCTCTACCCACTCAACGACTCTGGCAGTATTTATCTCTGCTATTTCTCTTTTATTAAAAAACTCGCTGACACTTTCTTTCTCAAACCAGCCAATAATCCAATCATCCATAGGAAGCACAAAGCCCTGTTTTGGCCGATTAAAAATAGACTCTGGCAAATACTCCCTTGCCACATCCCTAAGCAAGACCTTGTACTCTTCATTTTCTATCCAGTTGCTGTCTGTTAGCCCCATACTAAAATCAACCAGATTTCCACTCAAATAGGGTGCCCGGCCCTCAAGACTGTGAGCCATTGCCATTCGATCCAGCTTTACCAGCAAGTCATCCGGTAACCAGGTGGTTAAGTCGGTCACCATGGATTTTTGCAAATCTGATCTGCCTGTTTCAATCCAGTCAAAAATCTTTTCTTCATCTGTAGACTCTTTATCAAAGCCCTCAGTCATAAAATGCTTACAGCTTTCAACGGACATTAACAGTGGAAAACCAGATGGCGTCGTTCCTTGCTCATTATCAACCAGTTTTAATTTTGGATTCTGATAAGTGAAATAGGAGTAGCCACCAAAGACTTCATCTGCTCCTTCTCCTGATAATACAACAGTGACATGCTTTCTTGCTTCTTCTGATAACCAGTATGTTGGCAAACAAGCTTGGTCTGCCATTGGCTCATCCAACTCTGAAACAACTTTAGGAAGTAAATCCACAAAACTTTCTTCGTCAAACATAAAGTGATGGTGTTTGCTTTTGATGTGTTTTGCGACTTCTTTGGCGTACCTACTTTCATCGTGCTCATCACTGTGAAATCCAATTGAAAAAGTATCTATTTTGGGGTGCTTTTTTGCAGATATCGCTGCCACCAAAGAACTGTCAACTCCCCCAGACAAAAACACTCCAACAGGAACATCTGCTCTCAATCGGATATCTATGGATTCATTTAATATTTTGTCCAATTGTGTTTTCAAACCTTTTTTTGGCTTTTCTTCAAGGTCAGGTAGGTAATAGCACTCGTGTTTAATCTTAAAACTATTTAAGTCCAGAGACATAAAATGTGAAGGTAAAACCTTTTTTACATCTTCAAAAATGGACTGCTCACCTACTGTGAAACCCAACATGAGATATCGGGATAAAGCTGTAGTAGATATTTTATCAGTCACCCAAGGCAGATCGGATAAGGCCCGTAAGTCTGAAGAGTAAGCAAATTGTTTCGATTCTGAATCACATGAATAATACAGAGGCTTTTCACCAAATCGGTCCCGACCCAATATCAATTTGTTGCTTTTCTTATCTAAAATTGCGATTGCAAACATCCCATCCAGCTTTTGAAACAACTTTCTGGCTCCCCATGCATCATATCCATGGGCGATAACTTCGGTATCACTGTGGCTGGAAAACTTGTAACCTAAATCTTTGAGTTCCTGGGTTAACTCTAAAAAGTTATAGATCTCTCCGTTTTGGAATGCTACAACGGTATTTTTAGCACTATAAAAAGGTTGTTGTCCCCCCTCCAAATCGATGATTGAAAGCCTCCTCATTCCCAACGCCATTCCTTCCTGAAAATGTGTTCCTTTTCCATCAGGACCTCTTTTATAGATTCGCTCAAGCATGCCTTCAAGGTGTCCAATTAAATTCTTGTCACTCGAATCAATTATTCCTGCTATTCCACACATTATCGGCTTTCTCCAGACCACCAGGCTTCTACAAAAACGTCTTCATACATTTTTGTCACCTCTTCAAATGTGGGCAGTATTCCTAAAGCTATTTTACCATTTGAAGCAATTGTTTTTCTTAAACTCTCATCAGCAACCAGTCTAGTGATCTGATTTGCAAGCTGCTCATAATCACCAGGCGAATAGTACAAAGAACTGACCTCATCTTTTACCTGTTCAACAATACCAAATACAGGAGTTGTGATTATGGCATTTTCAAAGTACATGGCCTCCTGGATAACTTTTGGAAAACTCTCAATTCGAGAGGAGCATACAAAGATATCAGCACTTTGATAAAACCTTGAAACATCTTTGGTTTCTGGGAATATCTTTACTGTATTTCTTTTAGGTTCCGGTAGCCTCTCAACCAACTGATGCAGTTCCTGACTATATGGAATGGATGGCCGGTCTCCAACTATCCCTATTTTAATATGATTAAACAGCTCATCATCCAAAATATCCAGTGCTTGAATCAAGTCTTTTTGGCCTTTTCTGTCACAGACTGTACCTACAATTAATATATAAATCTCATGCTCTTCTATATTTAGGGATTTTCTGTTTTCGTCTCTCGTTGTATTTCCAATTCTTTTCAGGTTTACCTTTTCATCAAAACCATTATGAATAGTCATAAAGTTGTTGTTTGAGTTGAGAGGCTCATAAAC
>JAGSHJ010000350.1 GCA_023954595.1 Bacteriovoracaceae bacterium
GAGTTCTTAACTCCACCGAATGGAAGTCTTGAACTAGCACCTACTGTGGATCTATTTAGATTAATAAGTCCTGATTCGATGTCTCTAAGACATAATTTATAGATCTCTTTATCTTGAGTGAAAATTGATGCAGCTAATCCATAGTCAGAGATGTTAGCGATTCTAATTGCATCTTCGATATCCTCGTAAGGTACAAAACAACAGTTTGGTCCAAAGACCTCTTCTTGAGTAAATGGATTACTCTTTTCTGCCTTATCAATATAGTGGATCGTCGGAGATACGTAATGACCTTCAAACTTTGTCTCTGGTTTTTTCGCTGGAAGAATTTCTGTAGCACCATTTTCTTTAGCAAGCTTTAAGTACTTCTCATAAGCATCAACAGCTCCTTGATCAATTAGTGGGCCCATAAATGGAAGCTCACTAAAGTCAGTAGGGTGATCGATTATAATTCTCTCTGCTGCCTCTTTAAATTTAGCAATGAACTCTTTTTCAATATCTTTGTGAATTGCAATCAAACTTGTTGAAGTACATCTTTGTCCTGAACTTAAAAAGCATGATCTCAAAAGCTCTGCAAGAGCATGATTAATGTCTGTGTCTTTGTGAAGAATAGTGACGTTTTTTCCACCAAGCTCTAATGCCACCATTTTTGTAAGATCTGTACCTACAGCTTCAAGAATCTTTTTACCAACGGCCATTGAGCCTGTGAAGAAGATCCCCTTTATTGATGGGTGTCTGATTAAATCTTGAGTCGTTCTAACTGTACCATTAACAAGGTTTACAACACCTTCTGGAAAGCCTGCTTCGTGGAAGCACTCAACTAGAAGTTGTGCGGAGTACATTGTTTTCTCACTTGGCTTAAATACAACACTGTTTCCAGTTAGTAGGGCCGCAAGGATTTGGCCATTAGCTAGGTGACATGGAAAGTTGAATGGGCCAACCACTACACAAGCACCAATTGGTTTTTTGATGATGTGGCCGTCAATATTTGGAAGAACAGAAGTTATTGTTTCGTCTTTTACTCTTTTTAAAGAGTCAGTGATCGTGACATTTACTTTTGCAGTTAATGCACCAGCTTCAGTCATGGATTCCCATAACGGCTTGCCGGTTTCAAGAGCGATCGCACGAGCTATATCTTCTTTTTTAGAAGCTGCTACTTTTTGGAATGCTTGAAGAAGTTCTACTCTCTCTTCAACAGTCTTCTTTCTCCAAAGCTCATATCCTTTTTGCGCCGAGGCAATAACTTTCTCGGTATTCTCATAATTGATATATGCATCCCAAAGCGTGTGCTCTGTGTTTGCTGGAGAAGTTTTAGTGATTTTTTCAGAAGAATTAGCGACATCTTCTGATTTGATGCCATCTGGACGGTCAAATGAACCATTGAAGTAGTCGCCGCGAAGTGTAAATTCCATAGCTTATCCTTTTATATATGTTCGATCGGCGCCATCATACACTTCATGGAGGATTTTTGCCATCAATCGCTTTGAAAAACGACGCTCTAAGGTGGGAAAAAACCATTAAAATGAGGTATAGTTTGTAAAAAAATGGAGAATTATATGTCTGAAGTAAAAACAATCGATAATTTATTGGAAAAAATGTGGGCTGACTACATTAAGCTCAACCCTCAAGCGCAGGTCATTGTAGATCTATTCAAAGAGCGTGGGGATGAAGTTGTAAATGACCATATTGCGCTTAGAACCTTTAACCACCCAAGTCTTGGAATAGATGTGGTTGCAAAACCATTTATTGAAAGTGGCTACGAGGAGAAAGGGGAGTACGTCTTTGAAGAGAAGAAGCTATACGCCAAGCACTTTGAGCATCCTAAAGAAGATATGCCAAAGATTTTTATCTCAGAACTAAAGCTAGAGGATTTTAGCCAAGAGCTAAGAGACAAAGTTGATGAGCTAGTTAAGCAAGTTGACGCAGATACTATCAAGCGCTTTGACTTTACTTCCCTTGGAAGACCATGGGCCTTAAGTTCTGAAGAGTATGAACAACTGAAAAAAGAAAGTGATTATGCTGCATGGGTTGCGGCAATTGGATACAGACCAAATCACTTTACGGTATTTGTTAATAAACTAAAAAGTTTTGAAGGCCTTGAGGAACTAAACTCTTATCTTAAAGACAAAGGGATTAAGCTCAATTCAAGTGGTGGAGAAATTAAAGGCTCAAAAGAAGTACTTTTGGAGCAATCATCAACTCTTGCAGACAGTGTAGAGATTAAATTTAGTGATAAGTCCATGACGATACCTTCTTGTTACTTTGAATTTGCTAAAAGGTATGAAGACGGCAGTGGAAATTTATATCAAGGTTTTGTAGCTAAGAGTGCTGACAAAATTTTTGAATCAACCTCTAAGTCTCAATAAATTTAAAATTGATGGCCAAGTAATCAATTTACTTGGCCAGATCCTTTCTCAAGATACAGGACGTCTCAATTCTAAAAATTGAATGTCCTCGTCTAAAATTTCGGCCTCAGTAAGAATATTTATTTGTTGTATTGCAGCCTTGTTTGATACCTATAAGGTATTGGAAACTCATGCGACCAAATTTAGCAAAAGTGTCTAGTTGTATGTTAAAATTGTCCTATGGGATATCGAATCTGCTATATAGGAAATGATGCCAAGTTTTGTAAAGATCTCAAAAGTGAGGTGAGAAAAATCACCGTTAGCGAGGTCAATTTCCAACAGGTTGGTATCGACACCTCCTTCGACTCTGGGCAATGCTTTGTAGAATTATACAAAGAACTACCTGATGTTATCTATATCGATTTAAGTTTCGAGCCTGATAAAACATTATCTTTGAGTAAGTTGTTGTGTCGAAACAATGAAACACGATTAAAGTCCCTGGTGCTACTTCATGACCATAATGTGGGACATGAAAGCTTACTTAGAGGGGTATTAAGTGGAGCAAGGCTTAACTATTACAAAAATGCCGACATGGATGAGATTGTAAATCATCCATTACTGTTATTAGATCCAAAGCTTGAACAAAACCTAGAATACGCGAGCGGTTTAAAAATAAACGAATTTAAATTCAAGCAGATCATGCGTATTGGTTATATTGCAGACAACCATTACCGAGTTGAGACCAACTGCGAACTAGATATAGGGGAGATCATAGAGCTAGACACTCATCCACTTGAAGATGAAATGCCCTCGAATCGCTTCTTGCCTGAAACATTTAGTGACAGTGATTTGTATTACAACCAAAGATATAGCTATAACTTTAAATTCACGTTCTTAAACGATGCCTTCTTTTTGGCGAGTGAGAAATCGTGGCTTAAGTATAAAATAGCAGGCAGTCGCGATAGAATTAAAAAGCTCTTTGAAAAGGCTTCTATTTATATTTTGGATGACATCGATAAAAGAACTCGAACATTGTTGCCAATACGCCAAAAGATAAAGGATTGGATTGAAAAGCATAAATCCAATGTCGAGCCAAAGCGATTAAAGGTCCTAGTTGTTGATGAAAAACTAGAGATATTTAAAGAGTTTTTACGAGATGTAGATCGGTTCAAGCACACTATCAATTTCCAAACAAAACTTACTAAAGACTTCTATCAGATCCGTAGGTCTAGGCCTCATTTGATCTTATTTCATTATAATCAGTTCGGTAATGATAAAAGCGTCCTAGGAC
>JAGSHJ010000146.1 GCA_023954595.1 Bacteriovoracaceae bacterium
AACCCTTGTAATTATTTCAAATAGACCCTCGCAGCACTCAAAAAATGATACACAGCAACATTATGATTAAAGCTATTATAACTACCCTATTTATGGTCACTTTCTTCTCAGACGCCTGGGCCTCTAAGGTTAGTATTAAGCTCAATGACCCCACTTTTAGCGACACTCCTGCTGATGACTTAACCTATAATGGCTCCCAAATAAGTAAATACGATGCCCTCAATCTTAAAAAGAGCGGAATTGATCTTAGTAATCTTGATCCAAAATTAAGCCGTCTATGGACAGGAATTAAACATTCTGCAGAAAATCACGCTGAACTCAATTACCCAGATCACAAAACTCTTTTTAAATTTGAAGAGTATAAGAGCTCTCCTTCTGAGATCTTTAGGTCTGTAGTATCAGTCGATGGAGAACGTTATGTATTAACGGCCACTCTAGATAATCACACTAATATTCTTCGAGCGGCAATTTTGCGTCTTTTAGGTTACGACGTCGATGCTCCTAAGTTTTATAAAACATTAGATTTAAGCTTTAAGTCATCAGAAAATAAAACGAAGTTTCTTGAACTTCTTGGTGAGCAAACTCTTACCAAAAGAGATCGTTGGAAGAGTTCGGATATCGATGACAATACATTAAGGCTTAAAGGGGTTACCCTAGAGCCTGCAAAGCTTAGAAACGTAAATATCTATCTTCCAGTGATGTATAGACAAAAACAAGAATCACGAAGGGTCTTTAGAGCTCTCCTAAACTTGTACCTCATCACTGACTTCCCTCAAGGACTTAATTCAACTCCTTGGGCCGTAGGAAGAGAATTTAATAATACGCTTATCTTTAATCACCCATATGCTGCAGACTTCTCATCAGTAACAATTGATGACATGAGATGGTCACAAAAGCAGCTTAATAAGCTTTCTCGAAAAGACTTTAGCGAAGCAATTGCAACAACAGGACTTCCAACAGATCTACAAGCTCTATTTTTAGAGAAGATACTTTCTAGAACTAACCACCTATCAAAGCTTTTAAGACTAGAATCTAAATATAGTCCTAATAAAGAGATCACCATTGGAAACATTCAAAATGGAAAGATAGTTAAGGATGCTTACGAGGATTATGTAGTTGAGTTCTATCAAGAAGACGAGTTGTCTCCATACCGTTTTGAACAACTTTTTAGACTCTTTAAAACTCAAACAATGTACGCAAGCCTAAGCTCTCTTTTAGACAAGGCCGTTGAAAAGCTTCTTCCGGGCAAAAGAATTACAGATGCAATGGAAGATATACAAAATAAGATTGCCACTCACAGAGAAGACGCTCAAGGAGCAAGTCCAATCAAAGCATTCTCATCCCCTCTTGCATCAGGAAGAGTGTTTGCTAATAGGAATGTGATCTTTGGACAGTTCATGGGTACGAATGCACCTATTACTTTGGTGGATTCAGTTGGAGCTGAAGCAAACCTTGGAGCATTTTCAAATATTACAGGTATTCTTGAGAAGTCTCTGCCTTCAGCATCTGCAACAGTATCAATCGGCAGAACATATACTCATGCTAGAGCAATGCCTGATCTAGATGCGGCCACCTCACAAAGTGTAAAAAAGCTTTTTATACCTACTCACTTTAAAAGCCTTGGTAGAGTTATAAAAGATGAGTACGAATGTGGCATTCCAAGTGAAGCATATTCTGAAGAAGCTGAACTTAGAGGTGAAAAGCTTATCTATATTAAGTATGACCCAAGTTGGACTGACGCCAAAGACCAGGCCATCAAAAAACGCCAAGAACTAATCGATTCAGGGACAGAGGAAACAATCCTTCTAGTTCAAATAAATAGAGAAGAGCTATGTGTTGAAGAAATAGCGAAAACTCGTAAAGATCACCTTCAAAAGTTTCTAGAGCAATTTGCACTGAATGAGATGTTTATCATAAGTGACACCGTGAGATTGAACGCAAGAATAAATGTACCTATACCAACAAGTACGATCCCTCTTGCAAATATGAACGCCACGATTGGTAATGACTCATCTCTGGCCTTGCTTAGATCAACAATGATCAGAAAAACAGACCAGGGCCTTGAAGTAACATTACAAGTTCAAAAAGATGGAAATAACACTTTCTCCCAAGGTCTAAATTACTACATAGAGCTACTTAGTAATTCTGATAGCTGGAGCAAGGGCAAGCTTGATTCAAAAGTATATTTGATTGATCTTGAAAGTCTGGACGAGCAAAAAACCGAAGAAGCACTTAGAACACTAAGGGCGATATTTGTGGGAAGTGACTTTTCTCAGATGAAAGAGAATTTCGCCCCAGTTGAGCTTGATCACTCAATCAGTACAAAATTAGATACTTTTAAGTTCTTATACTTTAAAAGCGAAAAGCTAAATATGGTCCATGAAGTAGAAGTTCTTGCTCCAAATCCTGTTGGTGAAAACTTCTCAAGTGAACAAAGAACTAAAAAGCTTTTTGCGGCGCTAGATTATAGAAGAAAGGGAGATGATTTCTTCTCATTTTTTAACCGTATTCTTTCAACAACTACAGGTTTCCTAGAGCTTGGATCGGGTAACAATGATCCAGGTAAAACGTTTTATGGTAACTCTCAAAAGTTAAATGTCACAACAGAAATAGATTTAGATTCAAAATCATTTGCCCCAATAGCTAAAATAGAAAAGATCTACTCTGGTTGGAATACATCGATTCCAAAGCTAAAAGAGAACTTTAAAAACTTGGAAAGTGACTTTGAAGGCCTGCATTCTGGGGTAATGATTGATCATTCAATCCTGGAAGGAGCTTCACAGGTCAAGTCTTATGAAGCACGCTCCTCTATCATAGTTTATCCAGAGGGAATAAAGCGACTTGTAGAGCTTATTCACGACACGGATGAGCTTAAAACAATTCAAAAGCTTCGAGTGATGTATGGTGAGCGCAAATGGGATCGTTACTGTCAAAGGGCCAATAGGTTCTTTGGAGAAGATGGCCCACAAAATTATCGAGGGGTTGAGCTTCGAATTCAGTGTGTACCATCAATAGTTGAAAGGATTTTAAAAACAAAAAGGCTTGTTCCTGCAATGGATAATAAAGAAGATGCCAAAAGAATGAATAAACTTCTTTCAGACTTTTTTAATAGTTTTTCCATTAAACATGTTCTTCAAGTTATTGGAGTGGAGAACTTCTTCGCCACAGCAAGAGTCACCGGACTCAGAGAAAACCATCCAAAAGGTGTGATGGAATATATCTCCAATTCTGTAGGAACTTACAACCTTACTCACGGCACAGGTGTTTTTGACAAAGTTGCTGCAAAACTAGGCATAAGTGCATTTGAGCTTAAGGCCATGATGTACACTCCGGGGATGTAGATGAATACGATACTAATAAGTCTTACATTGATCTTCTCATCATCAGTATTTGCTAATTCTTACCTATTATATAATGTGGATAAAAACCACACACAGATCATAGAAGAGAGCTACAAGACCCACGCCGTATTCACTCCAGCAGAAAGAATTGGCATTCCTCAATCAATTGCGAACGCATTGACCATTGAGCTAAGTGATGAAGAACTTAAGTCTTTTAAGCTTCGTTATGGACATAAATTTAAAATTGAAAGCAACCCTACTCAACACACTCTTTCAGTTGAGCCATATGAGAAGTTTCAATGGGCGCTAAATAATACCGGCGAAGGACTACTGCAATGGCAAAGTGATATCGATGCTGAAATTCTTCCAGGTAAAATTGGAGAAGACATCGGAATTGCTGACTTAAAAGAAGATAAAAACAACAAAATCAAAGTCGCTGTAATTGACAGTGGAATTGATCTAGAACATCCAGAGTTTAAAAACCAGGTAAGAAACAATCCTCTTGAATGCCAGGAGCTTCAAAAATATCAAACATGCATGAACACTCAGGCGGATAGAGAGCAATGTCATGCAAAGTATTTTAATAAAGATATGGATGGTAACGGCTATCCTATGGATTGCAATGGGTGGAATTTAAATGGAACCCAAATTCCAGGGGCCTCCGTTACTGGTACACCTACCTTAAACGACTCAAATGGGCACGGTACTCACGTAGCAAGTATTATAGGGGCTGCTCGTGACGGCAAAGGTATTGCGGGTGTAATTCAAAATGTGGAACTGATTCCAGTTAAGGTCAGCACTTCTAGCTCAAGAAGTGGTGCTCAGGCCGCGACAGATAAAATAGCAAAGGCCGTACGCTACGCCATTCATGCAGGAGCACAGGTTATAAATCTCTCTCTAGGTTGGAGATTTGAACAAGATTCGCTTCTTATGCGTGAGATGATTAAGTTAGCTCTTGAAAAGAACATACTTGTTGTTGCCGGAGCTGGAAATGATGGCCATGAAGCTCCTGTTTATCCTTGTTCTTATGAAGGAGTAATTTGTGTGGCATCTCACACAGTAGATGGAACTCTTTCAAGCTTTAGTAATTATGGAGCACATATTGATCTGGCCGGACCTGGAACTAAAATCCTAGGAGCATGGCCTACTGGAAAAAGATCTCGTTTTTTTACTGATGACGACAATTACGAATACCTATCAGGAACATCTCAGGCAGCTCCATATGTAAGTGGTGTTTTAGCAAGATTGTTAAATCTTGGATATTCTGCTCAAGAAGCAAAGATTAAACTTCTCGCTGGCACAAGAGCGAGTTCTTCTTCTTACATACGACACGGAAATGTGGACCTTAAAAAGGCAGCTCTTACAAAAAGTGCCTCATTTATCGCCCCCCAAAATAAGAGCCCTGCCTTAATTAAATGGGAAACCGGTTCAGACAAGAGAAGCTTCCTATTAAAGCTTGAAAATACAGGCCTTGACGCCCAAAACGTTAAGATCACAATCGATAAGCTCGATCTATCAACACAGAAGAAGCTTAAAGTACTTACACAGTCTATTAGACTGGATGAATTCAAAGCTGGATCAACACATCAAAGTAGAATTTTCATTGAAGCTCCTTATGAGTCCTCAGGTGATTTTTTATTTGAAATTACTATAAAGTCTAAAGATGAAGATAAGAAATACCATCTACAGGCCAAAGCAATAAGCATCATTGATGGCGAAGAAAATAGCGAAGAACAATTAAGTCTTCCGATATCTAATGGTGATAACCTTGATGGCGCAAATTTTAATTTCTTCAAGGACTACACTGGAAGTTCAACACAAGACCTATTAGTTCAAAAGACTGTTAATGGAGCTGTTTTTCTAAATCTATTAAAAGAAGAAAATGGCTCCTACACACAAGGTTCATGGCAGAAACTTGAAATCAAAAACCCTGTATTTTTAAATCTATCAAAAGTCGATATAGATGGAGATAGCAACACAGAGTATGTAATCACATTAATTGAGGCAAAAAGCTCAAGCGAGCGCATCACTCACTTTAGAATTTTTGACGAGAACTTTAACATCAAAAAAGTTTTGATCTCTCCAGAAAATAAATTTGATAATGACCTAGTTGCACTCCCAGGAAGCTTCACTTGGCTTAAAAGAGATAATACGATGGTACCTGCTTGGGTTGGTGTCGGTAAAAGACCTGAATCTGAAAGACCCGTTACAGACTTTTGGAGTGAGCCAGAACCAGAGCTAGATATCAATAGAATCTATACTCTAACTCCTAAGGGTATTGCTACAATAGAGCTGCCAAAGCAAAGGTTGCCTCTTCATTTTCTATATCAAAATGAAGCATCAATGAAAGAAGGTAAAGTAGTTGTTATATCTTCTGATTCATTTGGATTTTATAAGAACTACTCCGCTTATAATCTTGGTAAAGAGATATCTCTAATAAAAGAGTTCACACTTACTCCATACATAGATTTATTAAATACGAGACCCATGCCTGTGGCCGCTTCCATTGGTAACAACGCCTTTTTCTACGATGAGAGTTTGTCTGAACAAAAACTGGTTTCATTTGAAGCTGATGAATCAGGACTAAATATAAACTACGCAAGTGTGACTTCCTTTGATCCAAAGATACCAGTTCTTAGAATATTAGCGTTTGATGGAGAGAGAGCGATTTATCAAACACAAAACCATCTCGGTTATAAAGATACAAAGCTGGCTGCACGTACGGGTACAAAGCGAATTAAGCATAGCTTTCTAAAAGAAGACATAGGCCTCTACCTACGTAGTGCGGACTCGCCAGGCCTTGGCTCAGAGTTAATAAAAATTGAAGATGAAACAATAGTTAGAAAAGCAAAAGCGCAATTACTTGGTGCAAAGAGTTGTGTTGAGGCCGGAAAATCAACTCAGGATATTTTATTTTTTGTATGCCCTGAGAGTGCAAAGGTGCTTAAGGTATTTCTTTAGGTATAAAACTTACAGGGTGTTCTAGGCAATACCTTAGATCAATTCTAGAACACCCCAAGTACTAAAAGCTCGTGGTGCCAAAAGGTCACTAGAGTTTTTAAAGAGTTTGGACTATTAACACAAACTTTTAAAAGAAAGTGCGTTAATGCGGTGTTCGGAGACAAAACGGCTCCAGATTTTGTGTAAAAATCGGCCAAAACACCAAAATCTGCGCAAGAAAAAGTTGGCTTAAAAAACATGTCAATGAACATGGAATGTAATAAAAACTTATTAACCACACAGAGAGACAGAAAGTTTCGAACAAGAGGAGATAACTTATGAAAAAATCGTTAAGCGTATTTATGATGGCACTAGTGCTTCTAGGTCTTGCTGCATGTAGCGGCAGTGCAACAGTAACTTACCAACCAAGCTGGCACTACAACTGCTACCCTGTTTACGACAGCTGGGGTTACTACATGTATGACGACTGTTACTACGAGTACTACAACCAAGACGGAACTCTTGCTCAAGAACTTGACATGAGTGAGAAGCTTGCAGACAGAGAAGCTACTGTTCTTGCAAAAACTGCAGAAGTTTATGCTGAGAAATTTGCTCTAAGCAACGACCAAGCAACAAAAATTGCTAAAAACGTAAAAGACTTTGAAGCACTAAAAGATAGAAGTGCTGAAGACGTAGCTGACTTCGCTCAAAAGCTATACGGTGTAAACCCAAGCGAGATCGTAAGTGCGGTTGCAAGCGCTCAAGTTGGAAACAACGAAGAACTTCAAAGCGTAATCTCTCAAGCTGCTCAGAACTTCAACACTTCTGAAGAGACAATGAAAGCAATCGTGAACGAACTTCACGGTAAAGCTCTTGAAGCAAACGGTATCGAACTTTAATTCTTAAAAGATTACAGATACTAGGCCAGACGAAACGTCTGGCCTTTTTTTTGCCTTTTTTATAAGCTCTGCTTATGAAATTCACTAAAAAAACTAGCCTCGGCACCATTCAAAAAAGATATAAACGCTTTTTATCTGACATCACTCTAGAGTCTGGTGAGCAAATCAACGCTCACGTAC
>JAGSHJ010000005.1 GCA_023954595.1 Bacteriovoracaceae bacterium
GCATTGACTGGCTGAACCGATAGGCGAGAGCCTTTTTGGACTAGATACATATTCTCTAACTTTGGATTGGCCTTGATCGAAGATAGAGTCACCACCGAATCAAACTTCGATTTAAATTCAAGCTCGCAACACTGCCATCTAGGACGCTCTCTAGTTGATTTAGGGTCATAGTAGTCGGAGTCTTTGTTGAACTGGGATTCATCGTCGAATGCTTCCCTAGAAACGGTGGCAAGGCCTGCAACTCCAACATTTTTACAGCTTGAGTGATAGAAAAGCACAAGATCACCACGATTGCATTTATCTCGCATGAAGTTTCTTGCTTGGTAGTTTCGAACTCCTTCCCATGGTGTTGTCCTAGAACTCTCTAGATCCTCTATGGAGAACTCATCTGGTTCGGACTTAAATAGCCAATATTGCATTAAGACTCCCTTTATTAGTCAAAGTTTTCTCATTATAGCCGAAGAGTAGGTTAATGAAAAAGGGCCTATTAATTCTGATTTTTTCTGCACAAGTTTTCTCACAAGATATTTGTGAATTCATGTTCCGTGAGAACGTGAATGGAATCTATACTCCAGATCTAAAAAACATACACAAAATTAATAAGCTTGATAGGTGGTCCCAGCGTTTAAGGGCACACACTTATGCAAAAGATGTCGTTCCGCCAACTCCTGCAAGAAAAGCACTGGCAAGGTTTGAACAAAATGAAGAACGTTTCCTGGCCGGTAAATACTACGAGGCAATGGGATCTTATAAAACTCTTTTCAATGCGGTGGAATCATCTGCATTGGTTGTAGAGCGCTATTCAAAACTTACAGATGCGCTGAGGTATGCTAGCAAAGATGTCCCCAAAGATCCATATAAGTATCTTATTGATTTTGGAGTAACGAAACAAATTGCAGGACAATTTTCTAATAGATTACAAACTACCAAAGACATCGCCAGAGAACTCTCTAGAGTAGAGAAGTCCCTTCGTAAGAACTACAGAATCCTTGGTTACTATTATGATGAGTATAACCTTGTTAGAACTCAGCTCGCACGTCTTAAGAAGAAGGACCATTGTGGAGTCCTGTGTAAGGAGACTGTGGAGCGTTTTGAAAACAATGTAGGGCTTGCATCCGATACTCAGAGAGCTTTTTTAAAAGACATCCTAAGTGGACGACAAGACTATCCGCTGAGCACTATTCAAAGAATTTATAAATCTCATCCGGAGGCTATTTTAATGGCCCGTAAGAAAGAGTTTTTAAATGAGGGTGTTTCACTTGTTAAAATGTATGTTAATAAATTTAGACTTCTTAACCGCCTTTTGATGGCATTGAGCGCTAAGAGTGTTGCCACTCATAGAATGGTTGTAGGTTTATTTAAATCCATTTTTGATAAACAGTTCAAAGACATCCATTCTGTAATTGCAAATAGAGTCACCCATATGGATGCTCCTGCTGCAAAGAAATACGCCAAGGTTAAAAAAGAACTAAGAGAAATTGATCCAAACAAATTTTGGATTAACTTCAGCCGTTTGCAAGAAGGTAAGTACAGGGAAGTGTTTAGTGAGCTTGAAAGGTTTGCAAAAAAACATGAACCTGCAGTTTTTAAAGAAATTCAAGTTGCTAAAGAAATAGGTGCAAAGCTTGGACCTATTGGGGTTGAAAAAGCGCGTGGCTCAATGAAGGCCCTGACTCTACTGGCCCTTGGTGGCTCGGGATGGGCGTATCTTAATTTTACTGGAAAAGACGATGATACAGTAAGTGGAGTAGACATTGTTCTTCCTGACCCTAAAGACGTAGAAGATGAAGAAGATGTTTCGATCGACTATATGAGTGAAGTAGATGAGGAAGTAGAAGTGATTCTACACGGCATTTTAGAAGCTCAAGAACAAATGCTAGCACCTGAGAAAAATCTATAAATTTTTGTCCGAGTAAACCGATACGCCATGTATGGGGGCCGTTATGAAATTTCTTTCAATTAGTTTTTGTTTTCTTATGATGTCTTGTGCAACTAAAGCTCCATATGAGCTTGGTGCAAAGTTTTCAAAAGTAGAGATTGATCAGAAATCCTATGTGAAGCCTGAGTTTTATTATTCAAAATTTAAAGCACCCATGGCCTCTAGATCTATCGCTTCTATGGAAGAGAATGAGCTGACAAATAAAGAGGCCTACTTCTTGGGGATGTGGCGACAAAAGATCAAAATGGAAAAGGTTCTTGGACTAACACAGAAGTCAAAAAACTATTGTCCTGCATTTCATAACCATTTATTGAAATACGAAAAAGAACTTGGCGCGACTTCTCAAAGATATAGTTTGGGCAAAGACTGGATGAAACTTGCAAGTAAAGAGCATGTTGTTGCAAATCCAGTATTGGCACTTCCAGTTGATTCGAAACGTGATCTATTTACCTTCATTCATGAAGAGTCATTTGTTGATACTGACACAGTGAAAGAGGCATTCGAGAACTATTATAAAATTACAAAGAATGAACTAAAAGAACTTTGCGAAACAGGAGCGAGTGAAGGCTATTTTGTTTTTGCAAACTATGCCAAATACTACTCAACTGATAATAGCTTTAATCGTTCAGAGCAAGCACTGCAGGCCTTGCTAAAAGTAACCCCTGTTACTAACTTCTACCTCTTGGACAGTATTAAGGTTGGTGGAGTATCAGGGCCTGATTACTTTGAGTCTCAGATGCTTAAGAAACTTAAGGCTGGCTGGTTTGGCCATTACGTTGACGACTTAAATCAAGTGAGCAAGAATAAAGTTTCATACATCAAGGAGTAATGATGAAGAAAGGGTTCTTGTTAATAGCGTTGATGTTAGGCGTTTCATGTGGTGTTTCAGTACCAGTAGAAGAAGACAAGAGCATTGAACAACGCTTAGACTCCATTAGATCTATTGATTCTGTTGAAACGCTTTCAGCTGGAGAGTCACAGATCATTCAAACTATTTGTTTGGATCTTCAATCGAAGAAGACCTTATTTAGAAATTTTTCATCCCTTGGCACAACACTATCCTATACAGGCCAAAAAAAATCCTGCTCTGACGAAGAGGCGAGTGCGCTACCCAACTTCACATTAGGTATTGAGGATAGAGGAGACCTACTTGTATTTAGTGCAAGTGAGACGGCCCCTTTTAGAGATATCATTGTTCATGATAGGGATGAGATGGCACTGGTTTGTGATCATGTTACATCCGCATTATCTAATTCAGAAGCTCCCACTCGAGTTATAAAAACTGGGGCGAATCCTCTATGGATCTTTCCTTTCTCCGAAGGAGATGGAAGATGCCTGGACCAGGAAGTTAACTGTCTTTATGTAGAGAGTGGAGTTAAATCAAGTGGCACCAAATACAAGATTAGAGATGTTAGTTTCTTTGCTGTAAATGCCGATCTAAACGACCCGCTTAGAGGTGTTGTGGTTCAACGCAGCTATGCGGCCCTTTGTTTTAATGATGAAGAGCAAACTTCAATTAATAAAATGAGCTTTCTTAAAGTTCAAGACTAATTCAGTGACAGGCCCATGACAGTCTGATTGTTTGGGCCTTCTTTAAATCAGTATTCCAAATCGTTTTACAAAAAGTTTTCAAATGGTTCGGGCCAGGCGTTTTGTCTGATTCCTCACACTGAGCGTTCTCTAAGACTTGTCTGGCCTTTGTTAGTTCTCTCTTTGTAGGCCTTATAACCCTCCACTGGCCATCTGGATTAATTGCTAGATGGTAGAAGTGACTCTGATACTCTCTTACAACCACCAAGGCCTTATCCTTAACCATGATAGGAAGTTCTTCATAGGGCAGCTTAAATAGGGTCTTATCCTCCAGCCAAGCACTATCAAACATGACACTGTTGCTATTGGGGTTGTTTCTAAAAAATTGGATGGCCTTATAAACAGTAGCTTCTTTGTTGTCCTTGGGATTGTGTTGTGCGCATCTAGAGGAGAATAATATTGGATCCAAGGCCAGTACTGAGCTTTTTTTAGTTAGAAATGAAACCGGGATGCCATGTTTGGCCCTGAACTTTTCTAGTTTTTTATGAGCATTTGGTGATTTATTGGCGTCTTTGATGAATTGTTCCCAATTTCTCATCTTTAATCCCATCTCTTTTGAACAAATAGAGTTCTCAGGACAACCCAAATTCTCGTGGGCCAAGTCCTCATAGCTAATCTGAGTCTTTGTTTTAAGCTTTTCCACCTGTTCCTGAGTGAGGTTAGACCAAGAGGTACTTGAAAATAACAAAAGAGTGATCAAAAACGAGCGCATTATTCTCCTTGGGGGGACAAATTATATTCTAAGACATCAAGTAAAAATCAAATACTGGGAAAAATGAACAAAAACTAAAATAAATTTTATATAAATGGCCGACAAGACCAGTATGACGTTCTAAAAAAGATAGATACAGGCCAGATTTTTTTTAGAATGAGATTTCAATGATTTGAAAAATAATATCCTAAACGAAGCGCGGTGTTAACACTATATATTGTGTTAGTCATAAAATTGACGATAAAAATAACCAGATATTGTGTTGACGAAAGAACTTCGCTCCCTTTTAATTAAAGTATAGCAACACAGTCGAACCACAGTATTTTAAAGATTTAAGGAGAGCGCAGTGAAGATTAATCGTCTTTTTACTAGGAAGGGAAAAAGTCCGTACGCGGGCATGAAGTTTGAAAAAAGAACAAGTGAAGTCAAGAATGTTGACGGATCTAGCAACTCAACAATGGAAGTTACAGTACCAAATACTTGGTCACAGGTAGCAACTGATATCATCGCTCAGAAATACTTCAGAAAGACTGGCGTTCCTCAATTAGATGGAAAAGGTAAAGTTATCCAGGACGAAAGTGGAAATCCTGTTCTTGGTTCAGAAACTGATTCAAGACAAGTTTTTGATCGTCTTTCTTCTTGTTGGAGAACTTGGGGTGAAAAATATAATTACTTTGACAGCAAAGAAGATGCGGATGCATTCCAGGGAGAGCTTGCTTTTATGCTTGCTAACCAAATGGCCGCTCCAAACTCGCCTCAGTGGTTCAACACTGGCCTTCACTCTGCTTATGGAATTACAGGCAGCCCACAGGGTCACAAGTATGTAGATCCTAAGACTGGCGAAGTGAAAAGTTCGACTTCAGCTTATGAAAGACCACAACCACACGCATGTTTCATCCAGTCTATCAAAGACGACCTTGTTAACGAGGGTGGAATCATGGACCTTTGGTCTCGTGAAGGTAGATTGTTTAAATATGGTTCAGGTACAGGTACTAACTTTTCTAATATTAGAGGAGAAGGTGAGAACCTATCTGGTGGCGGATTCTCTTCAGGTCTAATGTCATTTTTGAAAATCGGTGATAGAGCTGCAGGTGCTATCAAGTCTGGTGGTACTACAAGAAGAGCGGCCAAAATGGTTTGTTTGGATCTTGATCACCCGGATATCGTTGACTTTATCCAGTGGAAAGTAAAAGAAGAGAGAAAAGTTGCTGCTCTAGTAACTGGTTCTAAAGTTTGTAAGAAGCACTTGCAGGCAATCTTTAAAACAATTAATGAGTCTGGCCTAGAAGGCGACTCTAAGACATGTGCAAAAAGCAACAAGGCCCTTAAAAAGGCAATTCGTGAAGCAAGTGCAGACCAAGTTCCTATGAACTACATCTCACGTTGTCTTGATCTTGCAAAACAAGGCTTCACTGATATTGAATTTGAAGTATACGACACTGATTGGAACTCTGAAGCTTACGCTACAGTAAGTGGTCAGAACTCTAACAACTCTGTAAGAATCCCTAATAAGTTCTTCAAAGCACTAGAGAAAGACGAAGAGTGGGAATTAATCTCTAGAACATCTGGTAAAACAATCAGAAAGATCAAAGCTAAAGAGCTTTGGGCGATGATTTCTGAATCTGCATGGCAATCAGCAGATCCTGGTGTTCAGTTTGATGACACAATCAACGAGTGGCACACATGTCCAGAGGACGGAAGAATCAACGCTTCAAACCCTTGTTCTGAGTACATGTTCTTAGACGATACTGCTTGTAACTTGGCATCTTTGAACTTGGTTAAGTTCATGGACGAAGTAACAGGTATGTTTGAAATCGAAAAATACATCCACGCTTGTGAAGTTTGGACTGTAGTACTAGAGATTTCTGTTCTTATGGCACAATTTCCATCAGTGGAAATCGCTAGAAGATCTTATGATTATAGAACTCTAGGTCTTGGATTTGCTAACATCGGCGCACTTCTTATGAGAATGGGGATTGCATACGATTCTGACGAAGGTAGAAACATTGCAGCTTCACTTACTGCAATCCTAGGTGGTGCAAGTTACAAAACTTCAGCACTACTTGCTAAAGAGCACGGTCCATTCGCAAGATATGAAGCAAATAAAGAGCACATGCTTAAGGTTATCAGAAACCACAGAAGAGCAGCTCACAACGTTAACTCTTCTGAGTATGAAGGCCTAACTGTTACTCCTCAGCCACTTAACCCTAAGTTTGTTGAGAAGTACTTGGTTGATCACGCAAAAGAGCAGTGGGATCTAGCACTAGAACTAGGTGAAAAACATGGTTTTAGAAATGCTCAGACAACTGTATTGGCACCTACTGGTACGATCGGTCTAGTAATGGATTGTGACACTACTGGTGTTGAGCCTGACTTTGCACTTGTAAAATTTAAGAAGCTTGCTGGTGGCGGATACTTCAAAATTATCAACCAATCAGTTCCTGAAGCATTAAAGACATTGGGTTACAAGAAAAAGCAAATTGACGAGATCATCAAGCATGCAGTTGGACGTGGAACTCTAGCACAAGCTCCTGGGATTGATCATGAAAGACTAAGAAACCTTGGTTTCACTGATGAGAAAATCTCAGCAGTTGAAGCTTCTCTAGAGTCTGCATTTGATATCTCTTTTGCTTTTAATCGCTATAGCCTTGGTGATGAGTTCATCACTAAGAACTTAAAAATTGATGAGAAAAAACTAGCTGATCCAGAACTAAACATTCTTAAAGAGCTTGGAATTAGCCAACAAGACATCCAAAAAGCAAACGACTATGTTTGTGGAACGATGACTGTAGAAGGCGCTCCTGGTCTTAAAGAAGAGCATCTTTCAGTATTTGATTGTGCTAATAAGTGTGGCCGTTATGGTACAAGACTTATCTCTTGGGCCGGACACATTAAGATGATGGCAGCTTGTCAGCCTTATCTTTCTGGGGCGATCTCTAAAACAATCAACATGCCAAACGAGGCAACTGTTGAAGATATCTCTGAAGCTTACATGCTTTCTTGGTCACTAATGACTAAAGCAAATGCAATCTACAGAGACGGATCAAAGCTTTCTCAACCACTGAATGTTTCAGCATTTGAAGATCTTGGACTTCTAGATGAAGACTTTGATGAAATGCCACAGACTGAAAAAATTGAAAAAGTTGCACAGAAAATTGTTGAGAAAATTATCTACAAAGAAGTTTCTAAAAGAAAGTCACTTCCAAATAGAAGAATTGGTTACACTCAAAAAGCAAGTGTAGGCGGACACAAAGTTTACCTAAGAACCGGTCAGTATGACAACGGAACACTAGGTGAAATCTTTATCGATATGCATAAAGAAGGTGCTGCTTATAGATCTCTAATGAACTGTTTCTCAATCGCAATCTCTTTAGGCCTTCAATATGGTGTGCCTCTAGAAGAATTTGTTGACGCGTTCACATTTACTAAGTTTGAGCCAAACGGCATGGTAATGGGACATGACAACTTAAAGATGGCGACTTCTGTAATTGATTATGTATTTAGAGACCTTGCATGCAAGTACCTAGGTCGTCACGATCTAGTACATGTTAAGCCAACTGACCTTGAAAGTGACAAAATCACTGGCGAGAGCAAAGACGAAGAGCCTCTTCTTGAAATGATCGAGAAAAAAGAGGAAGTTCATCACGCAGACGGCACTGTAAGTGTTCAAACTGATAAAGTTTACTCTCGTGAAAGAGATGCTGGAATGGTAACTCAAGCGAGAAAAATGCAAGAAGCTAAAATGAAAGGCTATGAAGGAGAGGCATGTCCAGAGTGTCAATCTTTCACACTTCTTCGTAACGGATCTTGTATGAAATGTGATACTTGCGGATCAACTACTGGTTGTTCCTAAGAAATAGGGGGGCGGTAAAACGCTCCCTAATCTTTCTACTCCTACGGGAGACATAAAGTTATTGGTACTAACTTATCTTTTACTTTTAATATCTTGCCTCAATACACACACAAGAGAATTAAAAGTTATCCTGCATAACATATAGAGCGCCCTAAATGGGGCGCTTTTTTTATGGGAATTTTTGGAACTATCTTTTAAGACTAGAGTTAAACTCTTTCTTTGATTTGGCCCTTGCTTTGGCATTTTCATAACGCCTTTTCTCATCATCAGTTTGTGGCTCAAGCCCAGCTACTTCACGGGACTTTCCAAACTCATCTATTGCTACAAAAGTCACATAGGCCTTGGTTGTTTTTCTTTTATCTCCCGAGTAGGGATTTTCACTGTCAACACGCACACCTACGATCATAGAGCTTCTACCAACATAGTTGATACTCGCCTTGATGGTAACGTGATGTCCTACGTTGATAGGTGAGATGAAGTCTATGTCAGATATATGTGCTGTAACCACAGGGTTATTGCAATGCCTTTCTGCGGCCATTGCTGCTGCAATATCAATCCAAGACATTATCTTTCCACCAAATATTGTGCCGTGTTTGTTAGCGTCGCCCGGCATGACCATTTCTCTCATTATGACAGAGCTTTCAGAAGGTGATTTTGTTTTCATTTAATTTCCCTCGCCACAGTAGACGTGATGATTCCATTTGTAACCTTTAGAGAACTCGTTGTATCCCACAGGTTGGTTATTACTTTCGCCCGCGTCGTATATTGAGTCGACTAGGCCATTTACTGGAGTAGGTGTTGAATCTTCTGGTTCAAAGTTTGCGTATGGTTCACCGTCGAATGGGCCAAATGCGCCACCACGTCTAGTTGTACCACTTGCACAGAGCTCGCTTCCGATTGCCTTTAGTTTTGTCACTATTTCTGCACTCGTTTTAGGCTCGCCAGTTGCTGGATCAAAGTCATCCACATCAAGCGGTTGTGCTGATGTTAGGTATTGATCATCAAGGCCCTCACCACTTACAAACTTATTAAAGTAAACATTTAAATCTGTTCCATCAGGTAGAGCACACTTTCTTGTATCTCCGTCGCCTGCAGCACCACTACAACAAATAGAGGCGTCCTCAGTAGAGTTCAGTGGTGAACCAAGAGGTAGACAACACTTAAATTCATGATCTGAAAAGATTGGTTCATGATCTAATAATTTTTGATCCGCAACCTTCTTTAAATCCGTTGATGGATCCCAGTGTTGGTATGGATCATAAGCAGCACCAGGGGAGCCAGTTACACTCCAGTAAGTGTCTGCTGAAGGATCAACAAAAGTCTCTGGACTGTTTATAAAGTCAGATACAGTTTCAATAGAGTCTTTAAAGATGCCTGGTACAACCTTTTGATAGATATCATTACAAAATACCGGCTCGTAAGTCATTTGTGGAATACCAATGTATTCAAGCTTAGCAAGCTTCTCCAGATAGAATAGGGCATCCCCTGGCTTAGAGCTTCTTCTGTGTGATAAGTAATTTGGATCATCAATTGCTGCAGTTGCAGGTACTCTTGTTTGCTCCCAAAGAAGAGTTCCAGGTGCTGTAAATTCTAAGTATAAAGAGTGTGACTTGTGTCCATAAAATTCGTATTCATCAGCTGGGCCGCCATCTACTGTGTCGTCAATAATACCCTGAGAGTATGCTACTTTTAATATCCTTGTACTGTCGTCATACATATAGCAACACTGATCACCGTCGCTACACACATTACTAGGATTCCACTGGACGTTGTCTACAGAGTCCCCACAAAGACCATTCCAACCATTGGCATTACAGTTATAACTTGAAGGAATAAGTCTTTTACACGAACCACCTGGGTGTAGAGATTGTCCACCTTTGTCGCTGTACGGGTTCTCAAGGTCAATTCTCACTTCACTGATATTGTTAAATGCCATGAAAGACGGAATCCTTGTGTGGATATATCTTTTGGCCTCACGGTTTTCAATTAGATCCGGAAGGTCAACGTTCCACTCAAAGAATTGCGCATCTTCTTGAGAGTCATAAGGAAGTAGTTGCATGAACGCCCATGGGTTTTGTGCCCAAAGATCTTGGTCATTCATCTTCTCTGGATCAGTATCAATTTTCATTTTAAATGTTGTGTAGTCCAAGCTTGGAGCGGCCGCATAAGATAGGCTGTCAATTGATCCAAGAGGAGACTGCGCACACCCAGCTGCACCAAGTCCTGAGTCAACACAGAAGTTGATTCTATCTTGGTTTAAATCACTCTCACTCAAGTTGTAGTCAGCAGGAGTTTCAGTCAGCAGTAGAGGAGTTTGATAGTTCACACACTTGAAGTTATTAACATCAAGGCTAAGTCTTTTCTTGCTCCAGTCATTTGTGCCATCAGCAAATTTTCTTACCCAGCTTCCGCCACAACATGTTCTAGCTCCAGCGTCATGGATGTTTTTCCATTGGTTGGTATCTAGTATTGTTGGATCCCCTGCTTGAAGGCCTGGGTCGTTAGGGCGTCTTGCTGATACTCTTGAATTTGTTATGGCCGATGCCAAGGTCGCGTCGTCTACAATAGGTAGACTTGCAGCATATCTTGAATAGCGATTTGGGTTGTTTGGCTGAAAACCGCCATAGATGTCAGTTCTGAGTCCCGTTGACTCTGTAGATAGAGGAGAGTCCTCAGTATACATCGTTATGTCTTTTCCAACTTCTCTACAACATCTATTGTTGTGCATAGAATAGCTATTAAACGCTTCTACTTCAGCATCAGTAGAGTCAGTCGTTAGCGTTGGCTCTCTGCTTTCTTGTGAGCACACAAGGTACTCTTCCCAATACTTTCTTTCTGCAACATTTCCAAACATGTCGCCACCAAGAATGTCTATTAGCTCGTAATGCTTATAGTTTGGTGAACAGTCATAGTTTGTATGACATACAGAGCCTGCTCTTCTAAAGCATGCATTTTGTGCAAATGTTGGTTGTAGTTGGGTATCACTCGAAGCAAGTGTTCTAGCTTCAATACTCTTAAATGCTGATTTGTCTCTGATTTGATCCTCAGTCATACTGAAAAGGTCTCCAGTATTTGAGTCAACCGCCTCAAGTCCACACATATTCTGTTGAGTTGCATAGTACTTAGTTGCGTCAACCTTATCGAAGATGCCACTTATAAAAGAGTCACTAATTTGTACCTGGTCATTAATAAAGCTGTCTTTTAAGTGTAGGTAGTTGCCGTCACTGTCAATGATTGGACATGAGCTGTATTTCAGACCTGTGTATAGATTAGCATTACATCCACCAATTTGAGAGATGAAGTCTGTTCTATACTCGGTATCCTTATTTCTGTGCTGATCAAGAGGGTTGTAGTTTGTAGTCGTGCCACCTGCATACTTTGGAAGTGATTTGGCCGGGCGACAAAGCCCATGAGAGCTTGTTCCAAGAGAGGAAGTAAGTCCTAAGTTTGCTTCTATCGCTTCTCTCACATCAAGAGGTAGAGTCGATCCACCGCTTGTGATTACATAGTCCTTTGGTCTACCTAGTACGTTTGCGTCTTTTCCAAAGTAGTGGTTCTTTGTCTCTTGTTGATTTTCCAAAGGTGCTGCAAATCTAGCAACTTCTTTATTAAAGTCACTTGAAGTTAGTGCTGCACAGTAGAAGTTTGGAGCACAAGAGAGTGCTTTTCTTTTATTTTCATCTGATAGTGTTGTTAGATCAATCGCACAAGGAGCACCTGCACCTCTGTAGACACATCTTTTAGAGCTTGATCCTGGTGGAAGTTGACCTTGTTGAAGAAATTGCACAAGTGCCCCAGACTTCTCATCCTGGCCTATTTCGCTCGCGCCAACAGCTTCAAAGTTCGGCCAGCTCGTCTTATATTGAAAAACATCAACACAAGAGTATTCCCAGCCAAGTTTAGTAATACAATGTGAATCTGTTTCACACTCGTGTTGCTTTTGGCAAAGGCCACCATCGTTTTGAAATGGGCTATTGATTTCTTCGTTAGGATCATAGTCATAGTTAGCTGCAGTAGTCATAAAGTCGTACTCTTGCACGCTAACAATATGATCTGTAGGAGAGGCAAGATCTGCAAAAGGAGCGTTAATTGCCAAGTATAGCTTGTCACTAGTAGCGCGAACTTTTCTACCCTTACCAATAGCAAACCAGGTAACACCATCAAATGATCCAATTAGTGCACCTTTATTAAAACCAAACCAATCTCTTTGGTAGCCATTAACATACATTGCAGATTGAGCGCTTAGTCTATTTAGACGCTGTTGTTGAACATCTGAATCTGGAGAGTGTGAAAATGGAAGCATTGTAGGTGGAACCCAACATGCTCTGCCAAAGATAGTATCTTCGTAATTACCTGCAACTGAGTTTGTTCCCCAAGAGTCACGTGAAGTTGTAAAACCACGCGCCCTAAGGCCTAGCCCATCTTGAGTGCTAGGGTATGGAGAAAAATTTGTAAACCAGCTGTCTTTGCCACACTGCGGACATGCAGTGTAATACCCATCAAGGGCCGCAATGTAATAGACCTTGTCGAATTCTAAATCTACAAGCTTTGCAGGGCGTGCCTGATCAAGGCTAACATTCATCTGGCCTAGGATAGAGTTCATATTGAATGAACCATTTAGTGGGAATAGTTGTGAGTCATCCAAATATTGAAACGGCTCGCCCTCTTGTTCAGTGCTTGTGTATGTTTCACCACTTACATAAGGATTGATCTCTTCATTATTTTTATTAAAAAATCTATGAGGAGCTGAACGTGAACTAACCATCACTTCCAAGTCTTGGAAAGGAAGATCATTGTCATTGGTTGCTGGAGTAACACACTCAACACTTGAAACGTCTGAAGTTTCGTTGCCTTGAGCGTCTGTTTCATAAACTAATTTATAAGTGTATGCCGGACAGTTTTTAACCATTAGGTCTAGATCATCTTTTTCAGCACAACCACAATGCCCGTAAAGTCTCTTCATGACTGTTTCGTAGTACATGTTGTCAGTTGTAGTTGATACTTCACATTTATTATAACTTGCTGAAGAGTTGTATGGATCCTTATGAAATGGATCTTCATTAGAGTTGGCCTTAAGCTCCTCGATACAATCGTAATCTGCGATCATAGCAAGTCTTCTTTCTTCCGCTTCAGCAGCAGGATCCTCTGGATCTACTGGATCATCACCATCATCATTTTGCGGATCTTCAAGACAGCTATAATAGTATTGCGGATACTTTAGATACCAGTTTGAATTTGAGTCTTTCTCACTCTCGGCCAAATTAAAGCCTTGAGGATCTGCTTGCGCACCTGATTGTTTAACAGCAGCTTCATTTACACACTGTCCTTGAATACAACAGTCATATCCTTGTGACTTACAACCAGCATCTGAACAAGTAGAAGGGTTGGAAGTTGTATTGCCATTCATATCTATACGAATCGATAACTCTGAATAGTTAATTGTACTTGTTTCAATCTCTTCTAGAAAAGAGCTGTCGTTTATTTTGTAAAGCTTCAGGCTGTTGCTATTGATAATGCCAAGGCAGTTGTCACAGACATCTTCAGTGTTGAAAGCAACTGAGCTGGTAGCAGGCGCACTTGAAAGCGTAAGAGGACTCTCTGAGATCAAAATATCCTTATTACAAATTTCATTGCCTGAAGATTGAGACAATTGAATTCTTAGATATCTATTTCTTGTTCCTGTTCTGTAGTCGGTAGTTACTGCAGGTGTCGCTCTGGCGATTAGTGGCTTTGAGCTATTTGATCCTGTTAAAAAGGTTGCGTGTAGACAGTACTGCCCGTCAAAGTTTGAATCTGCTTGTAGGTAAGCATCAATAGCACTTCCAAAAATATAATGATTTTTTAAATTGTCATAATTAATAGTCAGAGTCGATAGTTGCTGACCGGAATCGAGCCAGTAGGGGGCAACTTCGTCAGAATAAGTAATATCATCTTCGTCTTGATCTGTTGTCGTTGAATCAAGGTTCTCAGTACCCTGTTGAAGACGGGCAGTCTGCTCAGGCAGACAAGAGGATAGAAGGGCAAGCAATGTAAGTAATATTGGTAGTTTCATACATTCAACTTATCGGCTCAAGGAACCTCATTTTAATAACTTGCATTTATTTTAGGCCTAAACGGGACATGGCCAGATTATAGTGGCCTATTAAAGTCCAGTAGGAGGGCTAAGTGTATGTAAATATTGAGGTAGGCTTGGAGCTTGAAGTGAATCAAGCTGGAGGTCAAAAATGCCTAGTGGCACATATACTGGTCAGTTTTAGAAGCTAAAGCCATTTGTTTGAGTGGATGGAGTAGTCGTTGGAGTAGTGAAGGTTGTGTCGCTGTACGGGTTCATAACCTGAAAATCAAAGCTGAATTGGCCAAAGTTGTCTGGCTGATTGAACATTGCATAGTTTGAAGTCCCCCCAAAGGTAGAGGCCTGGTCATAGTTATACAATGAGTACCCATAGTTCATCTGAGGGTAGGAAGAGTAGTAGTATGTGGTCGGATTCGTACTGTAGTACTCGTATTGATTTTGCATGTATGAAAGTCTATTGCGGTAATAGTTCATCTGCATTTCATGATTTGATTTCGTGGTGTCCAGTTGAAAATAGAATGGAAGGCCTTGAGTTAGCAAGGTATTGGCCATGCCGCCTACGAACTGTGCCGTAAGATTTGGATCGGTCTTTTTAGTAAGGTTCACTCTTGTAGGCACCTTTCTATTTTTGGTGTTTGTGGCCGTTATGGTTCTTCCTACTTTTTTGATTCGCTCTTGAAGTTTACCGTTTAGAGCTTCATCTTTTTGATAGAGGCTACATAGTGAGTCTGTTGGAGTTTTCTTACAATTATCTAGAAACTCTGCAACTCTAATTCCCTGTTCTCCACCAGGCATCTTTATATCCTTATTGATGAAAGGGTTGTTAGAGTAGTCTAGTATGTCCTGAGCATCCTTAGAAAGCGATATGGCCGCTTGGGCAAAGTCATCTATAGTTCCATCACCACAAAGAGATTTGAAGTCAGATACAGACTTGTCGTCCTCTGGATCAAGACATCTATTTTTGTAGGCCATAAGTCCCATGGCCTTAGCGAGCTTTAATGATCTAAATGGTTCTTTGGTGTTTAATTCTTCTAGCTTTTGCTCTTTTAGGTGAAGGTCTCGCTTTAGCTGTTCGACTTCATCTTTAGCAACAAGTGAGAGAGACTTTTTAAGTTTATTAATACAGTCTGTAGCACTGTTATCTGTTGTTGGAATGTTGATACAGGTTTTTGCCTCACTTATCTTTTTCTCTAATTCAGAGAAGCTTTTGAGACCTTTCATTTGATCTGTAATGGTGTGAAGGTTTGAGACGATCTTTGCGTTTTTTGCATCTTGGCGACAACGTCCAGAGTGTCCTGGGTTACACTTATTTGTAAAGCATCTTTGTAATTGCTCATAGTTTCTACCATCACAAAAAGCTTTCTCTTTTATTGCTTGTGATATCGTAAGTTTTGACGCCTTCACTCGATTACTTATTGTTTTTTTAAGTTTATCCAAGTTTTCAATAGCCGTGTCTTTTTGCAGTACTGATCGAGTAGCATGGTTGAAGCCAGCAATTCCTTTTTTAAGACCACCATTTAGAAAGTCTTGAAACTCTGGATTTGTCTCTTCAACTCTGTCACCAAAGTTCACCTCAACTGTTTCGAGCTTTTTTGAAAGATCGAGAATTGCCTTTGAGTTTTTATCACTTGGATTTTTTCTTTGAACAATAAGAAGCTCTCTGAGTTGTTTAATTCTCTCCATCTCTTGATTGCCCTCAGGTGATTTGTAATCAACCTTTTTTCCACCAATGGAGAGTTCTAAAGACTTTCTATACTTTTCAAAGTTATGTTCTTTGTCTCTATCACTCAGAGTATGCCCTTGTGCTCTAGAGAAGTTGGTCAGGCTTTGATAGATTTCAAAAAAATTAACACCCTCTTCTTTCTTAGACTTTTCAAAGTCCTTACAGAAATCCTGAATCCCTTTTTCTGTGCGCTTGCACTGAGCTTGCATGAAAGTATCTAGTTGCAGAGCACTTTTGCCGTCATACAGCCTACCATCTGATCTTCTCCAAAACCCTGAAGCGATACTTTGATCGAGTAGTGCTGCTTTTCTGTAATTTGTTAAAAAATTGTCAACTTGTTTGCGTGCTTTAACGACCTGTGGTCGCTCAAGATTTTTAACCGCTTTATGATTGCCTTCTATAGCTTGTCCGATTGAGACAAGTCCTTCATAGATGACAAGTTCACCCATTAGTTCGTTGTATTCATTTTGAAGCTCCAGGTGGCTTTTGCACTCTTTACAGTTTTTTTCTCTAGAGGATTGAATCTGGCCCTCTAGGACTACAAGTTTATTGCGAATCTCACGGCATTGCGCCGAAGCTGTTTCGGAGTAACTTATAGAGGAATATAGAACGGTAATAACCGCAAGAAGAAGCTTCATAGAGTACATATCGAATCATTTAATATGGAACTTGAGCACTCTACTCGAAATTTTAGGGAAATTAGCTATTTAGCCGTGTCCGCCATTCATGAAAACTTCATCGTAGTTGATGAACTTTCCTCTTTCACCAAGGCCTTGGAAGTAGTCCTGGGCGATTTTCATGGACTCATCCAAAGTTTGAGATTGAAACATCAAACTTCTGAACTTGGCGGCATTTGGGAAACCTGCTGCAAACCACACGATGAGCTTTCTTGCTTGAATAAGAATAGTTCTCTCTCTGTCGTATGCCTCTAGGCAATATTGGAAATAGCGCTCTATGACTTCAAAATAGTCTTTACCTTTAAATGGTGACTCTGGATTTGCAGGGTCAAAGCATAGAGACTCTAAGAAAATGAAAGGATTTCTCAAACAGCCTCTGGCAATCATTAGTGCTGAGCAGTTTGTATCTTGTAGTCTTGATGCAACGTGGTGAGGCTGGTGAAGATCACCATTACCAATAATAGGTAGAGTGGCCCCTTTGGCGAATTCTTCAATATAGTCCCAGTTTGCACTACCTGTATATTGTTGTGCCCTTGTACGTCCATGGATTGCTACCCACTCCACACCTTCGTTTCTAGCTACTTCTTCAATTTTGTCAGCATTTATTCCCTCTGCGTCCCAACCAGTTCTGATTTTGATTGAAAGCGGAACATCTAATGCTTTTTTCATTTGAGAGAAGAGTGGGGCCAGGGCCTCAATTTCTTTCATAAGAGCACTGCCACCACCTTTGGTAACAACTTTTCTTACTGGGCAGCCCATATTGATATCTACAAATTTTGGATTTTCTCTTTGAACGACTTCACATGCATCGGCCATTGCCTTTGGATCCTCACCAAAGAGTTGGATTCCAATGTTTTCTTCACGCTCATCTATTTTGAGCATGTCACGTGTTCTTTGGTTTCCGTGATTGATGCCATGTGCACTTATAAGTTCACTCACTGTTCCGCCCGCACCAAGGTCCTCCATCAGAAGACGGAAAGGTGGCGTACAGATACCGGCCATCGGTGCCAAAATTAAAGGAGACTCAAAGTGTACATCGCCCAATTTAATCGGGTTGCGCAAGGCCTTGTACTTGTCTATTTTGGCTTGTAACTCTTTTGAAAAAGCTCTACTATGCATGGAGTTAATCTCTACACCTTATTAGGTTTTGTGTAAATAGAGTCTGGACTTAAATGCAAAAAATAACGTCAAAAAATGTAAAGCACATCGTTTTCGATCATGACGGCACCCTTGTTGACGCAGGGGGGAGTAGACAGCTCTATCCAGGTATAGAGCATATGTTGGAGCGCCTTGATAAGGAAGATGTAAAACTTTATGTCTGGACTGCCAGGACTCGATTCTCAACGGTTGAATTTTTAAAATCACTTGGTATTATTAGTCGGTTTGAACAACTGTGTTGCTCAACTGATAGCGATCCCAAGCCTTCAAGTGTTGGACTCAGGGATATGCTCGGTGATGATGTGGAGCCCAAGTCTGTAGTTGTTGTCGGTGATAGCATGGCAGATATCTTGGGAGCTTCTAATTTTGGTGCTCGCTCAATTGGAGCACTTTGGGTATCAAATGGTGATAGAAAGCATCGACAGGTATTGTTAGAGTGTGGTGCTGATCAGTTGGCCACTACTGCGAGTGAATGCGAAGAAAAATTAATTGAATTAATAAGACAAGGATAAGGACATGTTCGACAATTTAAGCGAAAAGTTTCAGGACGCTTTTAAAAATCTATCCGGAAAAGGCAGCATTAGTGAATCCAATATTGATGATGCTCTAAAAGAAATTAGAACCGCTTTACTTGAGGCCGATGTAAATTTCAAAGTAGTGAAAGAATTCATCGCGATGGTCAAAGAAGAGGCGATCGGAGAGAAGGTTGTTCGTGGAGTTAATCCTGGCGAACAGTTCACTAAGATTGTTCATGATAAACTTGCAGAGGTTATGGGTGAGGAGCACAAAGAGCTAAAGCTTGATCGTCCTATCAACCCAATCCTAATTGTTGGTCTAAACGGTGCAGGTAAAACAACCTTCACAGGAAAGCTTGGACACATACTAAAGAATAAAAGAAAGAAAGAAGTATATTTCATCCCAGCGGACAACTTCCGTCCAGCAGCTAAAGATCAATTGATCAAGCATGCTAAAGGTCTTCAAATTGACTACTTCGACTCTGATCTTTCAATGCTTCCAAAAGACATTGTTAAAGCAGGTATGGAAGAGGCCAAGAAATTGGGCAAAGACGTTGTTATTGTCGATACTGCAGGACGTTTGCAAGTTGATGATGAACTTATGGGCCAGCTTGTTGATGTTAAAAACGAGTTGAGCAATGCTGAAGTTCTTTTAGTTGCCGATGCTATGACTGGTCAGGAAGCGGTAAACGTTGCAAAGGTTTTCCACGAGAAAATTGGTCTTACAGGTGTCGCGTTATCTAAAATGGATTCAGATGCTCGTGGTGGTGCTGCATTATCTATTAGACACGTTACAAATGTTCCTATTAAATACATCTCTACTGGCGAGAAGATGAAAGATCTTGAGCCGTTTCATCCGGACAGATTGGCCGGACGAATTCTTGATATGGGTGATGTTGTTACCCTTGTTGAGAAGGCACAAGAAACTATAGATGAAAAAGAAGCCGAGCGAATGATGAATCGCTTGGAGAAGCAACAATTCTCTATAAATGATTTTATGAGCCAAATGGAGCAGATCAATAAGCTTGGCTCCATGACAAGTATCTTAAAAATGCTTCCAGGAATGGGTGGCATGCTGAGAAACCTTGGAGATCTTAGTCCTGCTGAGAATGAGATGAAGAAGATGAAAGTTATCATCAGCTCAATGACTCAAAAAGAGAAAGATGACCATAAGTTATTGAAAGCAGACTCAAGAATTAAGAGAATTGCTAAAGGATCTGGTACTACTGAAGCTGCTGTTAAAGATTTTATTAAGAAATTTGAGCAAATGCAGGGTATGATGATCAATATGGCCGGAATGATGAAAGGTGGTGGAATGCCAAATATTCCGGGCATGGGGCCTATGCCAGGCTTTAGGCAGGCACCAGGACAAAATAAGGGTAAAAAGAAGGGGAAAAAGAAAAATCCATTTGGAAGTCGCTTTTTCTAAGATTTGTTTGACTTTAGGCATCGATTGAAATAAAACGATTCCCTAAAATACTTAATACGGTAGGAGATATAAATGGTTAAAATCAGACTAGCTAGAGGCGGAAGAACTCATAAGCCTGTTTACACAATCGTGGCTGCTAACTCTAGAGAAGCTAGAGACGGTAAATTTTTAGAAAAACTTGGACAATACGATCCAAACGCTAAAGAAGTTCTTAAGGACGTAAACGTTGACTCAATCAAGTCTTGGGTAACTAAAGGCGCTCAAATTACTGATACAGTAGCTTCTCTTTTCAAAAAGAACGGCGTAAAACTATAATTTAGCTTAAAAAGTTTTTGAATTAACTGTCTTACGGTGTAAAATAGTTCCAAAGTGTTAATTCTAACCAAGTAGGTGTTATGAGTGAACTGAAGGACTTAATTGAATACGTAGGAAAATCCCTGGTAGACATGCCTGATCACGTTGAAGTTAACGAGATTGAGGGTGAGCAAACAACGGTAGTCGAACTTAAAGTAGATAAATCCGACCTTGGAAAAGTTATTGGAAAGCAAGGAAGAACTGCAAGAGCGTTAAGAACGATTCTAAATGCAGCCTCTACCAAGTTAAAGAAAAGATCTGTTTTAGAAATTATTGAATAAAACTTTTTTAAATTAGATAAAATTATTTAAAACCTCGATATCGCTATCGAGGTTTTTTTTTATGTGAAGCATATGAAAGAAAAAGAAAAACTCATTCATTTAGGCTCTTGCCAAAAACCTCACGGAATTAAAGGTGGCTTTAGTGCTCACTTGATCAATGCTGAGGATAGCTCCCTTTCTAAGGGAAAGACTCTTCTGTTGAAACCAAAGAGTGCTGCTAGTTCTCTTTCAAAGGACGGAGAGTTATTTAAGGTTAAGAGTATGAGCTTTGGAAACAAATGTATTTTATACTTTGAAGAGGTTCAAGACCGAAACCTAGTAGAGGCAATGCTTCCTTTTGATATTTTCATCAAAAGAGTTGATATGCCAGAACCTGAAGAGGGTTTATACTACTTAGAGGATCTTGTAGGGCTAAAAGTACTCAACGATAAAAATGAAGAGATAGGTAGTGTTAAAACTTATTTTGATAATGGTGCACAAACGGTACTTGTTATTAAAAAGGATGACTCCACTATCGAATTGCCTTTTATCGATAACTTCTTCCCTGAGGTCGATATTGAAGAGGGTTTTATTAAAATGGTTGAGCCAGAAATTATATGACAGTAAAAAGAATTTGGATATTAACTCTATTTCCAGACTACTTCGCACCTTTGCGTGAGTATGGGGTTCTTGGCAGTGCTCTTAGAAATGAGAGGGCCGCTTCTAATGGTAAGTTTGAGTTAAATACAGTCCAAATAGCCGACTTTTCACCAAAAGGGTACAAGGGAGTGGATGATTCCCCCTTTGGTGGTGGACAGGGCATGATAATGCGTGCAGATGTCCTTCAGAAGGCACTGCTTGAAGGCGTGGTAGAGAAGGGTGGCTATGGGAGTGCCGAAGATCTACACGTAGTATTTCCGGCCCCTAGAGGCAAAACCCTCAATAATGACTTAGCGATAGATTTTGCATCAAGAGTTCTAGATTTTAGTGCTCCCAAAGATGTTGTATTTATATGTGGAAGGTATGAAGGAATTGATGAGAGGTTTCTTGAGAAGTACGTCGACGAATATATTTCTTTAGGAGACTTCATTTTAACCGGCGGGGAATTGGCCGTAATGTGTGTAC
>JAGSHJ010000249.1 GCA_023954595.1 Bacteriovoracaceae bacterium
AGATGGTGTATTGATGACAACGCTGATGGAGATTGTGACACAATCTAATTAATTTTATAGGTAGGCCTTAATATTGAAGGCCTACTTTGAATTAACAATATTATTCGAAAATTATGAACAAAAAGATAATAGAATCAATATCTTAGATTGGTTTTTGAGTTTTACTAGGTTGGGCTAGTAAAAATACTAGCTTGAGCTAGCAAAATATAAATCCGATCAATCTACTTTGACGTAGCATCTCTTACTTGGAAGAATAGTCTCTTCACGAAGGAGAATCTATGCTCAGACTTGTCGCAGCATTTACTTTTATATCTATCACTCATTCCTATGGTGCTTATCTTGTAAAACAAACCGTTAAAGGTGGAGTTACTAGTGTTGAGTCTGTTGAGCATATAGATAAAGACATTAATCAAAAGATTCTTCTAAAAGATATTCGTGAGTCAATTGCTGAGAAAGTCTCTACTGAAAATATTCAATATCAAGAGTGGCTAGTTCCTGACTCTAAAATATCAAAAGATCTTAAACTCCGTGCTCTTAAAAAACAGAAGAAGATGAATGTTGCAGGCAGTGAAGTTCGAGAAATTATAAAACAAGGTGATGACAACAATCGAATCGTTTTAACAATCTTAGGCGATGGCTACACCTTGGCAGAGAAAGAGAAGTACTTTCAAGATGTAGACAGAATGGTGAATGATCTATTTAGAGAAGTTACATTCAAATCATATCTTCCTCTATTTAATATCTACGCTGTATTTGTTCCAAGCCGAGATTCTGGGATTACTGATATACAAAAAAAGAATACGGCCTTTGGTTTGTTTCGATCTCCTAGAGGAAGTAAGCGTGGAATCATGCCAGGAGATAGAGGTGCTATTGAGAGGGCCCTTAAACTCTCAAGTGATAAAGTTGATTATCCAATAATCATAGCTAATGACGACTACTATGGAGGCCTTGGTGGTAGATACGCCATTACCACTCGCTCACTAAATTCTGGCTCAATGGTTCTCAGACACGAACTTGGACACAATTTTTCAAATGTTGGGGAAGAGTATGATGGAGGCCAAGTCTATAGTGGTGCCAACTTTTCATCTTCGACTAGAGTCGACTGGATGCATTGGGTTAACGGGGAATTACAAGTGAATAAGGCGAAGTTTTTAACTGGCGCTTATGTGTGGAAAGACCTAACTGAAGGGGACTTTGTAGACTCATTCAACTTTCCAAGCAGTGAAGGCCATAACTTCTCAATGAAGATAAGCTCCGTTGGTTGGTCTGGCCCTGAAGATGTGAAAGTTACTCTAGATGGACAGGAGCTTGAACTAAATGGGGTATTTACTCGTGATAGAAGCTTCTTTCAAACAACAAGATCTGCTCTAGGACATGGAAGTCATGAAATACGCGTGCAAGACCACTCCCATGATGGAGATAATGTTCTGGCCTTTGCAAATGCGTATGCCTATCCTAATTCCTACAATTTTAAACATGGTGTTGTAGGTGCCTTTAACGTGTTCGGAGCAAGTGGCGAGCAAAGAGGTTACAGGCCTACGGATAATCAATGTTTAATGAGAGATATGCGCTCAAAGGTTTTTTGTCCAATTGATCAAGAAAACATCTGGCTTAGATTCTTTAGAGTGGTTGATCTGATTGACCGTGTTGAAGTATCTGATGAGGTTGAAGTTAAGACACTGAATCTTCCAAAGTTAGAAACTCGTTGGTTTAAAAGAAGCTTTTGGGGAGAGGGTGATGAGATTGCAGAGCTCAGAGGCAAAACTAAAGTGAATCTTCCTAAAGGTAAATACCTAGTGAAGGTTGAATTTAAAACAAGTGAAATAAGAAAAGAAAAAGTAATAGATACTAAAAAGTTTGAAGTAAATTAGGAGAAAATTAAATGAAATGGATTTCATTCATCGCTTTACTGCCGCTTGCGGCAAGTGCACTACCGGTACTACCAGGTGAGAACTTTCGTGTTCAAATTCCTGGAGAGTATATTGTAAATGTTAAAAACTCTTTTAATAAGAGTGCAATGAACGTTAAGAAAAGACTTGGGAAGAACTTATTTTTAGTTTCCGCTCAAGAAGGCTCTGAAGCTTCTGAGATTGGACTTCCAAATTACGCCTATTTTGGCAACTACATGGAAATGGCCAGACCAAATGACGAGATGTTCTCCAATCAATTCCACCATGAAATGATTGGTACTATTGGTGCTTGGGATATCACTAAAGGTAGCTCTGAAATTATCGTGGCCGTAACTGACAACGAATTCATGGTTGAGCACGAAGATCTTAAAAATCAGTGGTATGTAAATGCTAATGAGATTCCGAATAACAATATCGATGACGACAATAATGGTTATGTTGATGATGTTATTGGTTGGGACTTCATTGGACAAGATAACGAAGTAGCACACAAAACAGTAACTCACGGTACTCACGTTGCAGGTATTATCGCGGCGGAGACTGGAAATAAAGTTGGTGGAGCGGGTATTGCTCCAGGTGTAAAAGTTATGCCACTTCGTTGGTATGGAGATGATGCACCATGGACTAGTGCAGTTGTTGCTGAAACATATCACTATGCTGTGGACAATGGCGCCAAGATCATCAATACAAGCTACAACATTGATGGACTTGTGGATGATCAAGTTTATTTAAATGCAATTGAGTACGCGACTTCAAATGGTGTTCTAATTTTTAATTCTGCCGGTAACTCTGGAAAGAAAGATCCTGCTAGAGGTGTATTGGACGACTTAATCCTTGTTTGCTCTGTGAAGTCTAAGTCTTGGGGTGAAGATAAGAAGAGCTCTTTTTCAAACTACGGAAAAGGCATTGATATTTGTGCTCCAGGAGATCCAATTCTTGCACCACTAAATCTTATGTCTCAAAAAGTGAATAAGTATGGAAAGCTTCAAGGAACATCAATGGCCTCTCCTGCAGCTGCTGCAGTTGCCGCTTTGATCTGGTCTGCTCATCCAAACTTCAGTGCTGAAGAAGTAAAACAAAGACTTTATGAAAGTGCTGATAGCATTGAGAAAAGAAATTTCTGGTACCGTGGCAAATTAGGCCATGGACGTATTAACGCTCTAGAAGCTGTAAAATAAATAATTCTGGGAAGGCAATCCTATGCCTTCCCAAACATTTCTAGCCACGCACTTATAAAATAAATCCCATAACCAAAAATAATTAATGAAAGCCCCTTGGAGAGTCTCTCTAAGACTTTTGTATTACTTCTTCCTATTGATATCAGGTACGCAATAAGTACTTTTGTCCCCAATAGGCCTAGGTAGAAGACTACAAAGAATAAAGTCATCTGAGAGCTTGAATTCATCTTTACTAAAATAGGAGCACCAATGGTAAACCAAAACATATACGGTGCTGGATTTAGAATATTTGTGATGACGCCTTTTTTAATAGAGTTGGCGGATGCTTTATTCTTTTTGATGCCTTCAAAGTCCACCGCCCATGTATGTTTGGCCATATAGAGAAGATATAACCCTCCAGGAAGATAGAGCCAATCAAGGTATGAAATAGCGATGAGATCCATAAAATAATAGGCCACAAAAATGATGGGGGCATCAGAAACTAAAGGCCCTAGAGTGACCTTAATTCCTTCTTTAAAACCATGTTGAATAGTTTGAGTGAGGACCAATACAAGCATAGGCCCTGGTGAGATTCCACCACTTAGGCCTAAGGTTGCTGCTAAAATTACTTCTTCCACTAGTAGGCCACATCCAAATTAAACAATAACTCAACACGAGCATCACCATGCTCTAATCTATTGATGTATCGAAGGCCATAAGTCAGAGGGATCTTTCTAAGGGTCAATGACTCAAAGAATGCTTCTGCACCAAAAGAATTTAAACTTCTAGGTGTGCTCGTTTTAGTGTGATCAAAATAAAGATTTGTATAGATTCGATTGAAGTAGAGCCATCTGCCAAAAGACTTGTTGGGGTAACTAATAGGTAGAATGTAATTTAATGATACTTTTTGCCAATCGGCTACGTACTCAAAATCAAAGCCCCTAGAGAAAGCGTACTCATTAATGCTCTCTGCGGGTGAAGTTATTCTGTAAGTGAAAGGATCATCCATTCTGTATTCAGAAGATAGAGACAGAAGAAATCCATGATTTATATCGAATCCTGGTGTGTAGAGGTTGAGTTTTGAATAAGCTAGATAACTTGAAAAGCTCTCATCCTCTGATGCCTGAGCATCCACGTATTGGGCCTCAAAGCTCACACCCTTACTTGGACGAAGTTCTCTAAAGCGCATTTCTTTTAAGAAACTTGTATTGAATATAATACTCTTTGAGAAAAGTTGATCAGAGTCCAGTTCATATATTCTTTGTGTTCGTCTATTGGATACTTCAATCTGATTGGCAATAAATGTTAGGGAGTGCCCACCATTATAGAGTCCACTTTTAAAGGTGTAGGGAAGTGTGACTCCAGCACCCACAGAAGCTTCACTCCACTGATCTATTTCATTAGCACGTTCTTGATAGTCTAGAAGTAGAGATAGAATTGGATAGTACTTCTTAAAACTCAGAGATAAGTTTCCAAAAAGTCCGTCTTCGTTAACACCCTCACCAATAGCTGCGTTAATTGAAATTGTATTTAAATAGTTCTGGGTGCTTACTCCAAGTTGTGTGCCTCTTGCACCTATAAAGCTCCAAGAATGTGGTGTGAGTGCATGCTCCATCTCGGAGTAATCTTCTACTTTGGCACTTTTCTCATAGAGCTGATTGAAGTTTTTAACAGTAATAGGTTTGGTCTTTTGAAAGTTAGTACTCGGAGAGTTTCCTAAGTAATCTTTATCCA
>JAGSHJ010000300.1 GCA_023954595.1 Bacteriovoracaceae bacterium
CATTGTGCCAGACGTTGGTGAAGTCTCAATTGAAGATCTGATTGAAGATGAAGAAATTATTGTATCAGTCTCTGCAAATGGTTATGTCAAATCCGTTCCCTCTACTGCTTATAAAAAACAAGGTAGGGGCGGGAAGGGCGTAAAAGCGGCTTCATCTGATGAGGATGTTATTGAACATTTACTATCTACTTCCGTACATGCATATTTACTATTTTTTACAGATCAAGGAAAGGTTTATAGGGCAAAAGCTCACGAGCTACCTAAAACAACAAGAACAGCACAAGGTTCACTAATCCACAATGTACTTTCGATGTCTCAAGATGAGAAAGTTCAGGCCATTATTGACACAAGGGATTATGAGACAGAGAAGTTTCTTTTAATTATGACTGAAAAAGGAACAGTTAAAAAATCTGCATTTAAAGATTTTGATTCAAACTATAAATCATTACAAGCAATAAAACTTAAAGAGGAAGATAAGGTTGTTTCAGTTAAAACTACCTCTGGAAAAGAAGATGTAATTCTAGTTTCCAGAAAAGGTCAGGCTATTAGATTTGATGAAAATAATCTTAAGCCACAAGGAAGAACAGCAATGGGTGTCAGGGGTATAAAACTCCGTGAAGGAGATAAAGTTGTCGGAGCAGCAACATCTAGAGATGAAACCTTATTATTCGTAACAGCAAAAGGATACGGAAAGAGGACAAATCTTGATGAGTTCAGAAAAGCCGGTAGAGGTGGAATGGGCGTTAAAGCTTTGAAAGTAACAGAAACAAAAGGAGATTTAATTGGTGCACGTTCTGTAGATGAAGATACAGAGGTTATGCTTATGAGTACAGGTGGAACCGCAATAAGATGTGCAGTGAAACAAATAAAAAAAATGAGTAGAGCAGCTCAAGGGGTCAGAGTTATGAAACTTGCAAAAGAAGAGGAAATATCTGCTTTTATTCCAATAAAGAGCGATTAAAAATGGTCAAAGTAAACAGAGTAAGAAGAATAATTAGAAAGATAGACCCATGGACGGTCTTAAAGGTAACATTTGTTCTAAATTTTATTATCGCACTAACCATAGTTTTGGGTTTCTCCATACTCTGGGTACTTCTCGTCAATGCTGGGGTTCCCCAAGGCCTAGAAGATATAGCTAGAAGGCTAGCTTTACTTGATGCGGATGCATCACTAGTTGGGAATATTGAACCACTTTTTTCATCAGTTGTATTTCTTGCGACTGTCTACCTTTTAACACAAACAGCTTTAGCAACAATTGGAGCTTTTTTCTACAATCTAGTCTCAGATCTGGTTGGAGGTATTGAAGTAGTCGTTCTTGAAGAATCTTATAGTGAAGCACAAGAAACTACTCCAGTAGCTTTACAAGACGAAAACCAAGACAGTAAAGAAACCATGATGATGACTTTTTCAAAAACATTAAAAAATCTTAAAAACGAAGAAGAAGACACAGAATAATTTGCTACAATCTTTTAAACAAAGAAATTAAAAAGCGAAGTTAGTGAAACTCTAACACTGTCCCGCAACTGTAATTCGAAAGATAAGTCAGGTCGCCTTTTTAGTTTTATTAAAACAACAATCCTCGAGAGAAGGAATGGAGTCTCAATCTTTTCTCGTGGTAAGAAAGGAAATTATGAAATATAAGATGCTAATTCTTGCCGCGTTGATGACGATGTGTACAGGCTCTGAAGAGTCAAGCATAGAACAAAGAGTTGTTTCGTTATCAACTACACACACAGAAGTTATCCAAGTTCTAGGAGGTGAAAGTCTTTTAGTTGGTGTCGATTCATTCTCTGAAACAGAACTACCTATTGAAAAAATAGATGCATTTACTGTTACTGCTGAAGAATTATTGGAGTTAAATCCTGACCTTGTAGTGGTAGCTTTTGATTTTAATGGAATCATTGAAGGGTTAGAAAGCTTAGAAATAAACTATGCTTTACTTCCTCCCGCAAGAGATTTCGATGATGTATATACACAAATTGAAGAAATTGGAAATCTAATAAACAAATCTGACGAATCATTAGAACTCGTTTCAGCAATGCAAAGTGATGTTGAAGAGATTATTCAAAACTTTTCATCAGAAAACACAACTGTTTTTCATGAAATTGGATTTACTTATGGAATATACACTATAAATGAGAATTCTTTTATAGGTGAAATCTATAATCTTTTGGGAATAAACAATGTTGCCAACCTAAAAGAAGATCCATTTGGCAGTGGATATCCTGAGTTTTCAGAAGAAGAAGTGTTGGCCTCCAATCCAAATCTAATTGTTGTAGGTCACTCAGACTATTTGAATAAAGACCTCTCAACAAGAGTTGGATGGGAAGAGATTACCGCAGTACAAAGTGGAAATGTTTTCTTTTTAGATGAAAATTTAGCTAACAACTGGGGAGCCAGCACAGTTGACTTGTTAAACACTTTATCTGCAATAGGACAATCTCAAGAAGATCCAGGAATCGTTTATTCGAATCTATATTCTGAAGAGATACAAAATTCCTCAGTCTTTGAAAATAATATACTCTATCTAGTACTGTTTATCTTGATAGGTTTAGTTGCATATTCACGAACTAGGCAAAAAGAAACAGTTTAAGGAGAAAAATGAAGGGTTATTCACAAGATTTATACATATTAGCTTTTGATCACAGGGGAACTATAACTAAAGGTCTTTTGGGAGTAGAGGGTAGAGAACCTACCGCAGAAGAGTCAGATAAAGTCACTGAAATGAAAAACATTATCTTTGACGGCTTTTTAAAAGCTAAAGAATCTGGAATAACTGGTGGGGATCCCGCAATACTCGTTGATGAAACTTTTGGTCTAGATGTTCAACAAAAAGCAAAAGAAATGGGGATTAAGTTTGCTGCCCCAGTTGAAAAATCTGGCCAAAAAGTTTTCGATTTTGAATATGGCGATCAATTCGGTGAAAAAATTAATGAAATCGGTGCAGATTTTGTAAAAATCTTAGTTCGATGGAACCCAGATGACGATGAAGAAACTAGAGCAACGCAGGGAAGCAGGATTAAAGAATTATCTGATTGGCTTACAGAAAATGATAAAAAATTTCTTTTAGAGTTTCTTGTACCCGCAACAGAAGAACAACTAGCATCTGTCGAAAATGACCAAGCTCGTTATGATTCTGAGATCAGACCCATGCTAGCCGTCAAAGTTGTAGAGGAAATGCGTGAAAGAGGAGCTGACCCAGATATCTGGAAGATAGAGGGACTTGACACAGCTGAAGATTGTGAGAAAGTTGCTGCTGCTATTAAAGCTGGAGACAGAGAAAATGTTATTGCTGTAGTTTTGGGTAGAGGCGCAACTGATGAAAAAGTTAACGAATGGCTCCGTGCAGGATCTTCGGTAGAAGGGTATAAAGGTTTCGCCATAGGCAGATCTATCTTTTGGAATGCACTAAAAAGTTTTCATGAAGGAGAAAAATCCAGAGAAGAAGCAGTTAGTGAAATTGCTGAATCATACCTTGGGTTCCTCTCTATTTATCAAAACGGGAGTTAAATAAGTGTCAGCAGGAAAAGCTGTTATTGGACAATCTGGCGGACCAACCGCAGTCATAAACAGATCCCTTGTTGGTTTTATTAAAGAAGCAGTAAATCATGATTTTGATGAAATATTAGGTGCAAAACACGGATTAGCTGGGATGCTAGGGGAAGACTTTGTTGATCTATCAAATTTATCTGAATCCCAACTATACGGGATTGGAAAAACTCCTGCCGCTGCTTTAGGTTCGGTTAGACAAAAACCAACAGATTCTGATATTGAAAAATTAATTTCTATATTTGAAAAGCAAAATATAAGGAATTTTTTCTATATCGGAGGAAACGATTCTGCAGAAACTGCAAATTTAGTATCTGAAGGGGCAAAAAATATCGGATATGAAATGAAGGCATTCCACATACCTAAAACAATTGATAATGATCTTCGTGAAACCGATCACTGTCCTGGGTATGGTTCTGCTGCTAGGTTCGTAGCTCATGCATTTCAAGGTGATGATGCTGACAACAGGAGTCTTGGTGGGATAAAAATCAATGTATTAATGGGAAGGCATGCAGGTTGGTTAACTGCTGCTAGTACACTAGGAAAATCTGCAGAGGAAGATGGTCCACATCTAGTTTATGTTCCAGAGAAAACTTTTAACATTGACACATTCTTAAAA
>JAGSHJ010000511.1 GCA_023954595.1 Bacteriovoracaceae bacterium
AATCGATCCCACAGATATAAAGACAGGGATCTTCGGACGGTCCAAGGTAAAGAAGGTCGGAGCAAAGATCTTATAAAGACCATAAAAAGGTAGCCCATATAAATAATAGCGAAGGGCCATGGTCGTCATGGTCGAATCGCTGGCATCAAAGGCTCCCCTTTCAAAAACTAAATGAACTGTGGGTTCGGCCATGGAATATAAAAGGGCGAAGGCCGGAGAGATCACTAAAAAAGAAAGGAAGTAACTGGTGGACAGGTAACCCACCGCCTTTTCTTTTTCATTTGATTTCCAGGCATCACTAAAATGCACAAGATTAGATCCCGCTATGGAAACTGAAAGAATTCCCACTGGAAACTGAAACAATCTAAAGGCATAGGTAAGCCAAGAGACCGCTCCGATCATCGTTCCCGTAGCGAGAATCGTATTAATCAAAACGTTGATTTGAGTGGCTGCGATCCCAATGGTTCCAATACCGACTCTATGAATAATCCTCTTGGTGTAATCATTAATTAATGAAATAGGTCCCTGAGGTCCGTAGGCCATTTTAAAAATCAGTGGAACCTGAAAAATCATTTGTACAAAGCCACCGACCACAACGCCAATCCCTAAACAAAAAACTGGGTGAATTCCGTTTCCTTCCAAAACTTTCGGAAGAGTAAGAATGGAAGTGATCATCACAATATTAAAAAAAGCAGGGGCCAGTGATGGTACAAAGAAAATCTTCAGTGAATTCAGGGCCCCCATAAAAAGAGCGGCCAAGGAAATAAAGACCAAAAAAGGAGACATCATCTTAACCAGACCTACAGTTAAGTTGAATCTCTCCAAATCGCTGGAAAATTTATCATTCGTAACAAAAAGAACAATGGGTTCAGCAAAAACAAAAATCCCTAAAGAAAGGACGAACGTGATGCTTCCCAGCAAAATAAAAAGCGACCAAAGCAATCTTCGGGCAACCAAAGGATCCTTAATTCTTGCTTCAGTAAAAATGGGGACAAACGCAGACGAGAAGGAACCTTCAGCAAACAGGTCCCTAAGCATATTTGGAACACGATAAGCGATGGCAAAGGCATCCGTAATACCACTAGCACCGAAGGCTGCGGCCATAACCTGTTCACGCACAAGGCCAAGAATACGGCTACTAAAAGTCGCAGCCGCCATGACGGCTGATGATTTCAAAACACTTTTAGTTGAATTTTGCTCTGCGCCCAACGACTATCTTCCCTTACCTGTAGGGGTGAAAAAGTTTTACGCTCCCCTTGGTATATGATAATTTTTCTCAACTACCGTTCATTATAGTAAATATTAAAAGGAAATAACCTTTTTAGGAAATTATAACACTCATTAGAAGGAGACGCTTCAAAATGGAATCAACACAATCGTTTTTGGCTTTTAGTCCATACATCGGTGTCATGGGATTTTTATTCGCCCTGGCTACTTATGCATGGGTTGTTAAGCAACCGGCAGGTAATGCAAAGATGACTGGCATCGCTGGTCTTATCGAGTCAGGTTCAATGACCTTTCTCAAGAAGGAATATTCAATCCTTCTCGTTTTCCTAGCAGTAGTTACTGCCCTACTTTTTGTTAAGCTAGGTGCTAACACTGCCATCTGCTACATCTCTGGTGCATTCGCATCTATGTTCTGTGGTTGGATTGGAATGAAAGCCGCTACAAAAGCAAACGTTAGAACAGCAGAAGCTGCTGCTCAGTCGGGCCAAGGTAAAGCACTATCGGTTGCTTTCTACGGTGGTTCAGTAATGGGTATGTGTGTTGCTTCAGTTGGACTTATCGGTGTTGCTCTTCTTTATAAATTCTTAGCCGGTGCTTCTACTCTTGAAGCTCTTAACGGTTTTGCCATGGGTGCTTCATCTATCGCTCTTTTCGCAAGAGTTGGTGGTGGTATCTATACTAAGGCAGCTGACGTTGGTGCTGACCTTGTTGGTAAAGTTGAAGCTGGTATTCCAGAAGACGATCCTAGAAACCCTGCAACTATTGCTGATAACGTTGGTGACAACGTAGGTGA
>JAGSHJ010000051.1 GCA_023954595.1 Bacteriovoracaceae bacterium
AGTTTGTATCAACCTTGAGCACTTGGAAGCAGTACTCAAAGAGAGTATGGTGCTTAAATCTCAACTCTTAACAATGAATAGAGAATTGTCTGAAGTCTTGGGAAGTGTTGAAACTGAACTACTTAGAGTTAAGCGCTCTTATGAGGTTAATGCTCCTAAGAGATTTCAAAATCTTAAGGGAGTAAAGCTATTATCAAAGTATGCTGCTGGAGAGAGTGTTGGCGGAGAGTTCTTTGACATCTTTAAGACAGATAACAAAGTCTTCTTCCTAATGAGTGAGACTTCATCGTATCTTGCTTCAAGTTCTATACTTCAAATATTCTCTGATTATAAAGAGAAGGGAGAAGTTTCTTCTGAAAGTGAGATTCGTCTTTTAGAGGAGATTAAGGCCGAGGCACAGCAAATAAACAGCAATAAGAAGAAAGCTTTAAAGATCTCTGTATTTACTGGAATCTTGGATCTATCAACTCATAAGTTTGAAGGCCATATGTTTGGCAAATTCCAGATTTTAAGTTCAAATCAGAAGAAGAACTTCAGTGGTAATCACTTGGATCTTTTGAAAGAAGATTTTAATGAAGGAAAGTTTGAACGAGTTCTAGATAGAGGGGAGAGAGTATTGTTTTTATCCCCTGGATTTCTAAAGAGCTGGGAGGATGTTGCTCCAGAGTTCATCATAGAGACACTAATGAATAATTCAAAAATAAAGATCTTAGATATTTTAGATGAAATCTTTTTTCAATTGAAAAAGGACGCACAAACTGGTTTTCTGCCTCATGACGCGTCCGCTATTATGTTGGAGGTACAGAAAAATGTCATGCTTAAAGTTTAGTGCAATCTTATGTCTTCTCGTCTCCTTAAATGCGGTGGCACAGGAGAAAGTAGAAAAATTCACTTCTAAAGAGTGTTTAATGTCGAATTTTGAAACTTCCGTCACTAGAGGCGAGTTGTTTGGTTTGATGCAAAGGACACTTACTATTAAAAAGGAAGTGTGCCAGCTTAGTATCTTGAATAAAAAAAGCTTCTTTGAAACAGATTATAAAATTGATGTTTGTAGAGAACCAATTCATATGAAGGTAACTGTTAGAGGCACTCTAGATGTTTATAAAAGAGATCGCTCTTGTGATAGCCGCACTCAAAGTGAATTTTGCGACTTCTGGAGTAAGTTAAAGTCTGATCTTCAAGACCAAGGCCTTATCTTTGCGACAGGTGAGCGTGAGAAGTTATCTACAGCTCACGGTAAGGTCTACTGTAGCTATTTATTACTGAATAAGTATTTGGGTAAAGGCGTGTTGTTTTCTAAGTACAATGATCCAAGTGACATTTATGAAGACAATGAAATACAGAAAAGATCTAATCCAAAGAAAGTGAAGCTTAGAAAAGAATCACCTAAAAAAGAAAAAGCTCCTAGTGAGGAGCTTGGTATGCCACAGGGACGCTTTTAAAAGCGTCCCATATTCGTATTATTTCAGTGCCTGCTCAAGGTCTGCAATCAAGTCATCAACATCCTCAATACCTGTGCTCACGCGAACAAGGTTATCAGTGATTCCAACTGATTCACGCACTTCTTTGGGAACACTTGCGTGAGTCATAATCGCAGGATGCTCAATCAAAGACTCAACACCACCTAAGCTCTCAGCGAGTGCGAACAGTTCTACTTTTTCCAGAAATGTTCTAGATGCTTCAAGCCCGCCTTTTATAAAGAAAGTAATCATGCCACCAAAGCCAGACATTTGTTTTTTAGCAAGCTCGTGTTGTGGGTGAGACTCAAGGCCTGGGTATACTACTTTTTCTACTTTTTCGTGTTTTTCAAGATAATTAGCAATCTTTGTCGCATTCTCTTGGTGCTTTTGCATTCTGATTGCCAAGGTCTTAATACCTCTTAGTACCAGCCAAGAGTCAAATGGAGAGCTACTAGGGCCTATACTATTTTGAAGAGTGAATAAAGAGTCGTAGGTCTCTTTATCATTTGTCATCATAGCGCCGCCAACAACGTCAGAATGGCCATTGATGTATTTTGTAAGTGAGTGTGTCACAACATCCGCACCTAAATCGAGAGGGTTTTGGAAGTATGGAGACATGAAAGTATTATCAACGTAAACTTTGACACCGCTTTTCTTCGCCAAGTCAGAAACTCTTTTGATATCAGTAATTTTTAGAATTGGATTGGTTGGAGTCTCTAACCAAATCATAGCTGCTCCATCGGAGAGCTTTCTTTCAACTAGTTCATAATTAGTTGTGTCGATAAATTCAAAATCAAACTTGTCTTGGAAAACTGTTGTGAAAAGACGGTATGTCCCACCATAAACATCATCTCCACAAAGAATCTTGGATCCCTTAGGCAGCATGTGCATGATCAATGAAGTCATGGCCAGCCCTGATGAGGTGGTTAAAGCGTATTTTGCGTTCTCAAGAGACGCTAAGTTTTGCTCAAGTCTTGTCCTGGTAGGGTTGTGAGAGCGTGTATACTCATAACCCTTATGCTTGCCAGGACTTGTTTGTGCGTAAGTTGTAGTCTGATAAATGGGAGGCATGACTGCACCAGTTTCTTTGTCCGGCTCGCCTCCCACATGAATAACTTTCGTTGCAAACTTTAAGTCTTTAATCAAACTAACTTTCCATTGTTTCCAATAGTTTTCAAAATTAATTCGTCTACTTCATCATTTGATGTGTCTACTTGATAACCCATCTCTTTCATCCAAGCATCATTGTAAATTTTAGATGAATAGTTATTTCCTGAATCGTGAAGAACAACCAAGATCTTTTCAGGCTTTTCAAGTTGCTCTGCATATCTGATAGCGCCAACAATTGCCGCACCAGCTGAACCACCTGAATAAACGCCTTCTTCTTTAACAAGTCTTCTAGTCATTTGGAATGACTCTTCATCCCCAATAACTACAAAGTCGTCGATTACATCAAAATTTACGTTTCCTGGAAGAAAGTCTTCGCCAATACCTTCTAGTACGTATGAGCTACCTTCAATCATTTCTCCAGTCTTTTTGTAGTGGGCAAGAATACTACCTTGGCAATCAACACCAACAACTTTTACATCAGGCATTTTCTCTTTTAGAAATTTCCCAACACCAGAGATTGTTCCACCCGTTCCAACTGAGGCCATAAATGTATCGAACTTGCCTTCAGTTTGAGCGAAGATTTCTGGTCCTGTTTGAGTGTAGTGGCATTCGCCATTATAGATGTTCTCATATTGATTGATATGAAATGAATTTGGCATGTTTTTCAAACTAGCTGCAACTGAGTAGTAAGATCTTGGATCTTCAGGAGCTACATTTGTAGGACAAACAATAACCTTTCCACCAAAGGCCTTAAGGTTGTTGATTTTCTCTTGTGATTGCTTATCTGCCATTACAAATACAGTCTTGTACCCATGAGTGTTAGCAAAAAGAGCAATACCAATACCAGTATTTCCAGATGTACACTCAATAATTGTTCCACCTGGTTTAAGATCGCCATTTTCAACGGCCTTCTGACACATATAAACACCCATTCTATCCTTAATAGATCCACCTGGGTTTAAGTATTCCAACTTTACATAGATCTCACTGTCTATGTGCTTGGCCACGTTTTGAAGCCTAATAATTGGGGTGTCCCCAATAGCGTTGATGATACTGTTGTTTTTAAATTTATCCATTTTTTTGTACTCCATTTAATTTATAATTCTTCCACTGACTTACTAATTCTTCGACATGAGATAGAGGTTGCATTTTTAATACCTCAGAAAATCTCAATATGTTTTTAAATTTGGCGGTTAAAATTTCTTCGTGTTTTTGCTCTCGCTCAACAAAGCTTGCTTTAACTCGTTTTTCTAAATCTTGACTAGGTTCCCAATCTTTAAGTTGATCCGAGAGACACTTATTTAGAATAACCCAAGTTTTCTTATTCATTAAGGCCTTTGCACCCTCACTGAGTTCCATTGCCTCTTTGATTTTATTTTGTTCAACACTTGTTACTAAAAACCAAGTTGTTTTATTCTCATCTTGGAGCTCTTTTTGCAAATTAAGGGCGTTTAAAAACACACCTTTTGATTGGTAAAGAACATAGACTGCTTCAAGGAATTCTTCAACAAAAGATGCCCCTGTAACCTTTGAGAGGTAGTCTAATAGCTTTTTGACTCCAGATGATACGATCTTGGTCATAAAGCGTTTTCCCCTTCCACCTTCAGAGGGGAGGGTCTTCTTTCCTAGATAGGTAAAAATCTCAACAAAGTTTTGGTCAAAAAACGCTCTAATCTTATCAACACTTTCCAGAAAGTCGAGAAAGTGTCCTCCTGGAGGAGTATCTAAAACGATAACGTCGTACTTATTCTTTGCGATATTTAATTGAAGCTCAATTATGGCAAGTATTTCATTCAGCCCGCCGTAAGGGCGACCTAAGATCTTTAAAATTCTGTTATTTAATATGTCATCTGATTCTGTTTGATTGGCGACCCTCTTGATTGTCTCTTCTGGGTTCATCAATTCAACATCAAGAGCTAGAGAGCTTCCATCACCCAAAGGATCTTTAATTGAGACGACTTTACCGGCATCTTCATCCTTAATACTAAGTACTTCTTTTAGGCGTTTGGCCGGATCAATTGTAATAAGTAGAACTGAGCTGCCTTCTTGTGCCAGGTGTATTGCCCTCGAGGCGGCCAAAGTTGTTTTTCCAACACCTCCGGTTCCACTAAAAATTTCAAAAGGCCTGTTCTCTAAATTCACATTTCACCTATACTAGCTTATCCATAAATGGAATGAGGTCTTTAATAATTTGCTCATCCACATTACTCAAGGAATGGGGGACAAAAGACTTTATGTCTTGTCCAAATTCATCTTGAATATGCTGTTCTGTTTTTAGCTTTTTAGTTAAAAATTCTGGCAGCTCCAGGTCGTCAACTCCTTTAAGTCCAGCAAAGCTATTGTTGCAAAAGACTTCAGTCGATACGGGAGCAATATTATTTAAACTCTCTTTAAGCTCCATTGCCTCATTCACAGCCATAAGAATTGGCAACGTCAAAATATTGATTTGAGTGAAGTGATCTGAGTAGAGTAGAGATAGCATCTTTTGCGTATCTTCAAAAAGAAGTCCCGATTGGAATATCTCACCAAAGTTTTTAGTTGCTTCAAGCATCGTTAACGCATGGCCACTGGATGGAGAGTCTAAAACAAATACTTGTTCAGGATCTTCTTTGAGCATCTCAAGTGCTTGACCTAAATATATTGTGTAGTTAAAGCCTGGAATCATACTGATAAGAGCTTTAAAAAATGGAGTTTTCACTACCCATTTTGCTATTGTTTGTGACTTAAGTTTTTTCGCCACATAACCACTAGCACAATCGAGGAGATTTAATGCCGTAAATGGCACATTCATCTTCTTAGCTTGAAGAACTTCTTGGATGTCAGACTTAGGTCGCTCAAGTGCGGCCGTGGTGAAATTTAGGTAATTTGCTTTGATTCCCTGTGATCGCAGGTATTGAGTGAGAGCAAGCGAAAGGGCGGTTTTTCCAACGCCGCCCTTGCCCGTAATTATGTAAAATCTTTTATTATCGGACAACATGTCCGCGTATTAAAACAAATACATACTCGTAAGTAAAAGCTTAAAATAAGAACCTTTTACATCTTCTGTTTCATCTTGTTTGACATCGAATGGATTGTGATATTGACCCAATATGCCAATAACAACGCGTCTGTTTAACCTAAGGTCAACTCCGCCCCCAGCGTTGAAGCCAAACGTACTTTTTTGCTCAGATTCAACTCCGTCTTTAGCGATTTTTGGCTGATAAAAGCCAAGGCCACCAATGACATATGGAGAGAATGCGTCAAATTCATACGAACGTGCTTTGATGCTAAATGCCAGACCTTTTAGCCATACATCTTTTCCTTTGTATGCATGGTGTGAAGCATGGGCATTAATCAATAGATCAAATGAATAGCTGGCAGTGTAGCTATAAAATAAATCTCCAGTAATTTGGCTATCGCCTTTGTTTTGGAGACTTCCTAGTAGAAAGGTTTGGCCAATACCTACGCCAAAGCCGTGCTTGTTAACTTCTCTTTTAGCAGCTGTAACAACTGCAGAAGTTTCTTTATCAAGCTCTTTATCTTCCATGTTTTTTTGAGCAAGCGAGTTTGTCGAAATAAGAAAACTCACGGCCATAAAGGCCATGAGCTTCGACATTGAATTAAATGTCATATAATTGTCTCTTTTTAGTTTAGAGTCGTTGTAGCTGTCTCTACAGTGTTAAGATTAACATTGTTAGAGTTCAAGAAAGCTGCTGCAGAAATCTCTTCTTTGTTTCCTTCAGTAGCAGTTGCTTCGTTAGCAACAATAGAAGTAGGGAAGTCCAATCCCATTTCTTTCTCTAGGCCTCTGATGTAGCCTGTAAGAGTTCCTTCTTCAGATCTGATAACTCTTTTTAGAAGCTCAGTGTCACCCGGCTTAAGAGACTTTCTTTCTTGATCAAAAAGAAGTTGGATTTGAGTCATGTATGTGATGTCATTTTTAGTCTTGTTGTCGATTACCTGGATTTCGTTGCCTTCTCTGATGATCTGAGCAATTTCTTCCAAAGTTACGTAGCAAGATTGAAAAGTGTCGTAAAGTTTTCTGTTTTGGTACCTTTTAATAATTCTTACATCTTTCATCGGCTTTCCCCTGTTTTTTTTACCCCTAATACTTATGAGGTGACGTTCAACATTAAGTATCTGTTTTTAAATCGTTTTCCCTAAATTTCCCTAACCTGTAGTAAATAGATTTACTACAAGCTCACTGCGTAAAAATAACGCTGGTGCTCAATTGCTTGAGTGGTCACTTCATACAAGAAACCCCGAAAAAAAGTCAACCCGCTTCGTCAAAAAAAAGACTGAAATAGGAAATTAAGAATAAATTGAGTAATTTTTACGCGTAAAGTTAGGAGTTGAGCGTTATTTTAGTACTTCGGCAGTACTAAATAGGTTTTATTGCCGGAATAATTGTCCAAAAACCCAGTTTAATTAACTTAGCTTTAAAAATCTTCCGAAATCGTCCGATTAAGTAAAAAGCCTTTTAGGCGATTAGGTAAATCACCAAGGAAGAATAATGCTTAGAGTCCTTCTTATAGCTATCACAGCACTTTTGATCTCATGTTCCCATCAGATCAAGACGGCTTCAAAGCCAGTGGAGAAGAATAAGCACCTTACTGCGGCCGAAGTTGAAAAATTAAACCAACAGGCCACCAATAGGGTATCTGAGCAGTTAAAAAGCTTAGCAATTGCGGCCAAGGCCAGTGGGAAGGACAAAGTTAACTTTCTAGCAAGTGATATGTATCTAAAGGCCAGCGCCGCTCAAATGGAGGGGGATTTTGCCACCTCTAACCTGATCTTAGAGCATTTAGTTGAGCTAGTGCCCAATGACCCCTTTATTTTGAAAAAGCGTGCAATCGGTCTTATTCGCGTCGGTGAGCTGGAGAAATCCCAAGAAATCTTGGAAACTCTTTATAAGAGTGAAAAGGATCTGGATGAAAATACGGCCTTGGTCCTAGCAGGGGTGTATTCAAGTCTAGGTAAGGTTGCCCCCGCACAAAAGGTTTATAAGAAAATTCTTTCAAAAAATCCAAAAAATGAAGATGCCTGCATCTTTCTATCAAAGTCACACCTGGCATCAGATAACTTTAAAAAAGCTGTGTCTAGTTTGAAAAAGTGTGAAAAAAGCTCACCCGGAAGAGGATTGTTCTCTTACTACATTGGAAAAATGTATGTGGATAAAGGTGATGTTAAGAACGCAAAAAGATACTTTGTTCGTGCCGCAAAAATTGAACCTGAATTCAGTCAGGCAACAATGGCATTAGGTCTTGTACATGAAGAGCGTGGTCAAAATGAAAAGGCCATCAGTATCTATAAGAAGTATTTAAAACAGCGTCCAAATGACGTCATGATCTTGTCACGACTTGTACAACTTATGTTTTCCACTCAAAAGTTTACTCAAGCAATACCTTTTGCTGAACGTTTAAGTGATTACGACCCTGATAATCTAAACCTGAAAGTTAAACTAGGTATCCTTTATACAGATGATAAGAAATATCATAAGGCGATAACTACTTTTAAAGAGTTACTGTCGGCAGCGCCAAACAACGATAAGATTCTCTACTACTTGGGAGCTATTTACCAAGAGCTAAAGAAGTTTGAAGATTCAATTGAATACTTCTCAAGAGTTCCAGCGACCAGTGGTCTATATCAAGACAGCTCCCTTCAGGCAGCACAAATGCTTAGTGCTCTTGCATTGGATGAAAGTATAGATGGTGCAGGACACGGGTCCGTAACTAAAAAGTTTTTGGCACACATCAAAGCGAAGTCAAAAGAGATCAAAGAGCTTGAAGTTGAGTTTCAGGTTATCTTGGCCGGGTTCTATGAAAATATTCAGGAAAATGAACTTGCAATAGACGCCTTGGAAGAGGTGGCCGGCAAGGAGAACTTTACTGACAACCATACTTACTACCTTGCATCTCTTTATGAAAAAGAAGAAATGTATGAAAAAGTTTTTCCTCTAATTGAGGAGCTAATAAAGCAAAATCCAACTGATGCGTATGCTTACAACTTCCTAGGGTACTCACTTCTTGAAAAGGGTGAGAAATTGGATGAGGCGTTTCATTATATTTCAAAGGCCGTGGAGTTAAAACCAGAGGATGGCTACATTCGTGATTCCTTGGGTTGGTACTTCTATAAAACGGGCGATGTTGAAAGAGCGCTAGAAGAGTTACAAAAAGCGGCAACTGCCGTACCTGATGATATTTCTATTCAAAAACATCTGGCCATTGTCTATGGAAAGTTGAAGAACTTCTCAAAGGCCAAGCATTATATTGTTAATGCTATTGGGCTTGCAAAGTTCGAATCTGAAAAACAAGAATTGAAAGAAGTTCTAAAAAACTTGGACGCACAGAGATTACCGGCATCTTTTTTAGAAGAATGATCTGCTCGTTTGATTTCTATAGGGGAGCAGTTTAAGCTTTCCTTATGCAAATCATATTAAAAACCATTTTATTATTTAGTCTTGGAAGTTGTGCTCTTTTTAAAGAAGCACGGGTTTCTAGTGCCCCTGATGTCGCCAAACGAAGAATTTGTCTCAACTCTGAAGGCAAAGGCAGATTCATCTTTGATGGACAAAAACATGTGTTCTCATATCAAAGTCTTTTTTCTGAAGATGATCTCAAGTGGCTTTCTTATATAGACTTTCCTGTATATGGAAGGGAGACGATTGAGTTGGAGTGGGATAGCACTAAAAATAGAGCATCCTCGAAGGCAAGCTATGAGCAGGCCTTATTAAAAAATAGCAAAGGTTTAAACCCCGCACTTTTGGATGCGGCCACAACAATGTGGAGAGCATTCTTTAAAGACTACCTTATTCATAAAAACCTAATAGGTGATAAAAAGACTGCGATAAAGTGGATCGTTAAAGATAAAGAATTGGTTGGTCGCTTTAGAGTAGGGAAGTATATCGCCGAAATAAAATTTCTAAATGTAGTCTCTCAAGGATACTTTGGACGCTTTGACTTTAAGCTTCACTCGTCACGAAAAAAAGAGCTTTTCGGTATGGAATTGATTGTAAGAAATTGTTTGGAAAAGCCTGAGTTCTAGTGTCGGAATGTCGCTATCAAGCGGCGTCAAATCGCACTCCTTGTCAGACATTTTTTGTTTTTATAGAACCAATTTAGAAACTGAGTTAAAATTAAGTAACTGTATTAATTAATAAGTCTTCTCATAAGGGGAACCCAAATGTTGAAAAAGATTTTCCTAGTTTCGATAGCTGTGCTGTCTATCGTCAGTTGTACCAAAAAACGTGATCTTAATGAAAAAGTACTCCACCTAACAGTGGATAACAAAGTCAAAGGAATGGATCCCATAAATACTGGTGATACGTATTCCAGTACTGAAGTTGCACGAGTGTATGAAGGTCTTCTTCAATATCACTATTTAAAAAGACCATACAAGTTAATTCCAAACCTTGCTAAATCCCTACCAGAAGTATCGGCCGACGGCCTGACTTATACCTTCAAACTTAAAGAGGGTGTTCTGTTTCACGACAATAAATGTTTTAAAGATGGCAAGGGACGCGAGATGGTCGCTGAAGATGTTGTTTACTCTATCAAAAGGCTTGCTGATCCAAAAAATAACGCCATCGGTTGGTGGGTTCTAGATGGAAAAATTGAAGGGCTTAATGAGTGGAGAGTTTCGCAAAAAGAGAAGAAACAAACCAATTATGACTTGGAAGTTTCAGGGGTTAAGGCCTTAGATAAGTACACTGTTCAGTTTAAGCTTAGAGAAAAGTCTCCACAATTTTTATATGCTCTACCTATGAGTTATACGATGATTGTTGCAAGAGAAGCTGTCGAGCACTATGGAAAAGAATTTCTAAATAACCCTGTGGGTACAGGTCCATTTATGACTGATACGTACACACAGTCCAATAAAATCGTTTATCATAAAAATCCTAACTACAGAAAAGAGACTTACCCTTCAGAAGGGAATCCAGGGGATAAAGAAAAAGGTCTTTTAAAAGATGCAGGCAAGACACTACCTCTTGTAGAGAAGCTTGTTGTCTACATTCAACCAGAGTCTCAACCGCGTTGGTTATCGTTTGAAAAAGGAAAGACTGACTTTATTTCAATTCCAAAAGATAATTTTGAAATGGTGGTAGCACCAGATAAAGGCATTACTGAGGGTTATGCCAAAAAAGGTGTGGAGCTTGAAATTACTCCAGATCTGGATATCACATACATCGCTTTCAATCACGAAGACTCTCTTTTTAAGGATAATGTAAAACTTAAAAGAGCGATGTCCATGGCATACGATAGAGAAAGATCGAATGAATTATTTTACAATAATAATGGAATCCTTGCTCAAACACCTGTGCCTCCTGGAATCGACGGCTATGATGAAAGTTACAAGAATCCGTATATGCAATTTAATCTTAAAAAAGCTAAAGAGCTTTTAGCTGAAGCTGGCTACCCAGGTGGAAAAGGGCTTCCAGTTATTAAGTACGATACAACGGCAACCACTGTTTCACGCCAGATGGGTGAGTACTTCAAAAAGCAAATGGCACAGATCGGAATTAATGTTCAGGTTGTGACAAATACTTGGCCACAATTAACTGAAAAAGTTCATAAGCGTCAAACCCAAACATATTCTATGGCATGGCTTGGCGATTACCCAGATGCTGAAAACTTTCTACAGCTTCTTTATGGACCGAACTCTTCTCCAGGGCCAAATGGTTCAAACTTTAATGATCCTGGGTTTAATAAGCTTTTTGATAAAGCTACTAAAATGCAGCCAAGTCCTGAGAGAACAAAGTTATATGAGCAGCTGGCACAAACTTACTCAGAAAAAGTACCTTGGATTCTTGGAGTTCACAGAACAAGCTTTGTTGTAAAACACGGCTGGCTTGAAAACTACAAGTTCTCCACATTTAACTATGGAAACGTTAAGTACTGGGATGTTGACTTAAGGAAGAAGAAAACACTCTTGGAAAAACTGTAGGGAATTGAATGAGTTCAACTTGGAATTATATTTTTCGAAGAGTTTTATATCTTGTACCCGTATTACTAGGTGTATGTTTTTTAATTTTCTTTCTTTTTAACGTCGTAGCAGGAGACCCGACTGGCATTCTTTTAGGTAAGCATGCCAGTGCTTCTCAGATGGCCGAGTTGAGAGAACAGTTAGGACTTAATAAACCGCTAATTGCTCAATACTTTGATGTGGTTAAGTCAGCATTCACTTTTGACTTTGGAAGATCTTGGTCAACAAAGCAACAGATCTCTCAAATGCTTGCACAGGGTGCTATTCCATCTCTGGCCATCACTCTTCCAGGGTTTAGCCTGGCGACAATTTTCAGCGTATTACTGGCAACTGTTGTCGCATATTTCAGGGGAAAGGGAATAGATCTATTTATTCGAATCCTGACTATTGGAATGATGTCTATTTCATCTCTAGTCTATATTATGGTCTTTCAATGGTTGTTTGGCTTTAAGCTTGGATGGTTTGAGATATCAGGCTTCGAATACAGCTTTCCGGAAGTTATGCCCTACATTACGTTGCCCATCATTATTTGGGTAGTTCTAAGCCTGGGGCCGGATA
>JAGSHJ010000235.1 GCA_023954595.1 Bacteriovoracaceae bacterium
CTTCGGATTAGAAATGAGTGGGTGCATAGGCCTTGAGCCTGTTACTAATAAACCAAAATGGTTAGAGGATTTAAAGTATTCACCACCAGCATTTGCGCCTTCCGACATAGACTTTAAATCGCAAAATATTGTTAGTACCTTTTGGTCTGCGCCGACATATTGGCCTAGGACTTGACTGTATTCCATTGAGTTATCAACGACAAAGCAGACGTGCTCTTCATTCGATTCAATACGCGAGATAACTTGGGAGCAAAGCTCGGTGATTTTACCGAAGAATATGACACTTTGATCCACCCTTACCTCCAAATAGGTTTATATACCTACTTTTCGGCAAAGATTAAGAAAATTTAAACCTTATTCAGAACTTTTTAATTCGTCTCACATAAACTCATAGAGCTATTTGCTTTTAATTCCACGACTTCATTAATCATTCTGTCATTACCACTTGAGATCCTTCTGTTTTCACAGGCTTTAGAAAACTGAGTAGGATTGTGTACTATAAGTTCAAAGTTCTTTACAACTTTGTTTCCTGTATTCACAAGATGGGGAACACCGCTTTTAAATTCCACTTTAATTTTTGACCTGCTCTTCCACCAAGAAGAAATATCCCCAGTTTTGGCCTTCCATAGCCCTTTGCCCGGCAGTGATTTAACAAATCTTTCTATTGTATTAAAGGCAAGCTCTTCTCCAGCGATCTGTGTATGCAGTGAAAGGAAGTGTGCTCCTCTAGCTTCCATAATCCAATCAAGTTCACTCTTCATAGCATTGAGCATTTTGTCTTTATCAATGATGAATTTATTTTGATGAAATTCAAAATCATCGCTTAATGTTCTTGGGATGAGTACAAGTTCTCCATTAGCTATTAAGCTAGGAGCAAATCTTTGATGGCGGTTTGATTCAAAGATGTATGAAAATCCGTTTTGTACAATTGCAGACAATCCGACCTCATCAATCTCTTCTTTAGGAGGACGAATTCCCTCAACTCTTGATTCAACACGCGCTTCGATATCAAAACGACTTTGCTCGAGGTCATAGAATTGTTCTTTCAAATTTTTACTCAACATCGATAGGTGATCGTTTGTATGAGTACCAAATTCAAAAATATCGTTCTTAGAATTAAATTCAATGTGTGGATGTTCATTCATTAGATCTGAAACAAGATAAAAACTGGCCTCGATCTCCTGATCCTCAAAGAGGTCCATAAACTTCTCAACCCTATCGAAATGGTCCTCAGTGTCTAGACTAATGCCAAAGGCTGCTTTGTATTGTGCTTTTTTCCAGTTTGCAATTTCAATAAATCCCGCCTGGGTTGTTTGTGCTATTTTGGCCAGGATGTAGTAATCATCGTAAGTATCCGGTTTATCTTTTGGATCTAGAAGCAACCAGCTTGTATTTTGTTCTGGAAAAGTTATATCTCTGAATGATTCCTCAACCTGCTCTCCATTATGACCACTTGTTCTTGCGAGCGTAAGCCCCTCTTTGAGAGCTTGTGTTTTGAAAGATTGATCTAATGGGTACCATGAAGAGTTCTGCCCTGGTATAAGTCCCATTTCCCCTACAAATTGCGTAGGAAGATATGTCTGCGCATTTTGATTTTTAGAAAACCTAACTAACCCCGCTTCTTCAAGAAAGCTTTGCCCTAATTTTTTACCTGGCCCTTCAATGACACCCGCAAACCCAGTAAAGATCATTGATACTTTACCAAGCTTTGAAGTGAGCCTTCTTTTTTGGGAATCGCTTAGATAGCGAAGTTGAGCAAAGATGGCCACATCACCATCTCTTAGCCCACTAATACCAGAGAGTCTGTAAGATATTTGATTTCTTTTAAAGAAGTCCTTCCATAACTTTATGGCCTTTGGGTAATTTGGTTTATTTAGGTTTTGATTTTGACGATCAACAACAAGAACGATTTTCTCATTTCTAGCAATATTCTGTAGGTTAGACAGTTGTGATTTAAACCTTAGTGACAAGGTCTCTTCAAAGCTTGCTTTCTCCATTAAGGGATTGAACTGTTTTTTCTGCAGTAACCCGTCCTGAACCAATTCTCTAATTCGTTCTGCACTTTTTTGATTGGCTATGATTTTCTTGCGAAATGAAAAATAATTCTCAGCACTAAAGAATGCGAATATAAAAATAGTGATACTTGAAAAGGTAATAATGAGTTTTTTCTGTGGACTCATTCGTTTTCTTTCTTTGGCCTCATGGCTTGCCTGAAATAGTTCATTTTCTTTTTTAAGATGAGGGGCAAAACGCTTAAAGAAACTGCCTTCCAATTGGTGTAATCCACTTTTCTGTTTAGTAGACATAGTGTAGCGAAGTTTAAAAACAATAAATGACACTAACGTAATTAGTACCGTCGCCAAACTTACACTTAAGAGTAAGATATTAAAAAACTCTCTTGGATTTCCCATACTACTTCATTCCCTTTCTGGATATTGTGCCCCATTTCATGGGTATTCTTAAAATTTCATCTATCATCGCGTAAAAACGCATGACTTCGAGTGAGAAGCCATATGTAATTCTCGAAACAATGGAGAGGAAGAATAAAGAACCTACCTGCCTCTCTGTTAAGATAGAATACAAAGCAATCGCCGCATCCATTGCAACTAAACCCGCAAAGAATGGACCGAATAGATTCGTGCCTTCATACTTCATGGCCATAATCAGAGTTGTCATTCCGAATAAAAAGTTTATCGATGGAATAAGCATCGTTTCGACAACCATGTATGTAAGTATCAATAAGTTTCTTTTATTGACCCCACCTCTTGATTTTAAATTAACGATATTTTTTGTAATAGCTTGTATCATTCCTCGGGACCAACGATACCTCTGAATTGTTAGCTCATAGAAAGTTTGAGGTGCTTCAGTATAGGCAATCATGTCAGGGCAATACTTTATCTCATAACCTTTCATTAAAAGCTTTAAGGTCAGATCACAGTCCTCTGCAAAGGTATCTTTTTCATAACATCCTACTTCAAGGAGAGCTTTTTTTCTGAAGAGTCCAATAGGTCCAGGGACAATTGTCACCATGCTTAAGGAGGATTGAGCTTTTTTATGAAAATTCAAACCAATGATGTATTCAAGTTTTTGAAACATACACAGAAGATTTTTTGCGTTACCAACCCTGGCGCTTCCCGCCACTGCAGCTAACTCTGTTTTGTTTTCAAAGTATGGAACACCTCTTTTTAGAACCTGTGGATCAAGTTCGCTGTCAGCATCCAAGCAAAGAACATAGTCGCCAAGGGCCTGTTGGATTCCATAATTTAAAGCACTAGATTTCCCACCATTCATCTTTGTTAGGACACGGACTTTGAAAGTCTCAGACATCTCGAGTGCTTTCTCAAATGTTTTATCAGTGGAACCATCATCGACGACCAGAATCTCCAGGTTTGGATAATTCATCTTAGATACGGACTGAATGGAATTTTGTATTACTGCCTCTTCATTATAACAAGGAATAATGATCGTAACTAAGGGTGCGGCTTTTGTGGCCACCTTTGTCTTTGAATTGAGATATTCAAAGAAAGACATTGCCAATAAAAGAATGGTTCGAGCACATATAAAGTATAGGTAGTACAACATTATCGTTGCTACCCACTTTGCGTGTCCAGGTATAACCCATTCTGTACTTAGACCAAAGCTAAAGACAACAAGCAAAAAGCAGCCAGCAAGGATCGTCCAAAATGTGAGGAAGTTGCTGGTTCTCTGCATTTTTTATGCTGACCTTCCACCAAATATACTGGCAACTTTCATGGTAAACATCTTCTTGTCAGGGTCGGTATTTTTGGCCATAAAAACATGGGATTTTTTAAACGTAGTACCGATTACCCTTGATAGGGTTAAAGTTGTTGCAAGTGCTCTTTCGCGATTATTGTGACCAAAAAGGTTTTGTGGATCATCCATGATAAGGCTTACTTGTGCCAAGTGAAGGTCTCCTACAAGATTTTCTATATCTTCAAAAATAGGAGATACATCTTCGAGATAAGGTAGCTTTGTAATTAAAGATGGTCCCATCTCTAGAAAAACGAGCTGGTTAGATTCAATTTGTTCCTGAAGGTCTTCTTTAATGAAGTCTTCCCCTCTTTCCCAACTTAAAAAGACCACAGTTTCTCCTAGATCCATCTCTTCTTTGATTGAATTTAGGATAAGCTTGCGCTTTTCTGCTTCATTAAAGCAAATTGTAGCAGCTGCTCGCTTGTTGTTGCTCACAACGCTTTTATTTAAATTGTCTACGATAGAACCGATATCACTACTTAGGTTTTTCACATTATAGGGCTTCGATAGAAAGCCTATGGCTCCGAGTTTTTCAGCTCTAGTTCTGTCGGCCTGTTTTGTTGAGGCACTCGTACAAACAATGGGTATGGAAGATGTTTCTGGATGTCCTCTAAGTTGTTTTAAGACTTCAAAGCCATCAATGTTAGGCATGTTTAAATCAACAATTAAAAGCTTAGGCTGTATTTTATCTGAGACTTCAATACATTGAAGTGGATCTGAAAAGGTTTTTACATCAAACGACTTTCCAAGTTTTACCTGAACGAGATCAAGTAGATCTTGGTCATCGTCCACAAAGAAAATAACGTCTCTCTGAGCGTTTTTGGCTTCCATATATATTCCTTATAATGCCTGATCAAACATTCCTAATGACCATATAAAGTATTTCATAATACCTTTTTCCTTTAAAGCTTTTACTTTCTCTTTTCGCTTTGAAAGATACTCAATACTCTGGTTATCAACCCCACTTTTTAGGGCATCTAATTCAGAGATTGTCTTATTGGTGCTCCAGTCATAACCATAGGCCGCAAGACCGACTCGAACCTGACTTAATTCACACTTTGTAAGAGTATAATCGACAACTTCATTCACCCATTTCAGAGGAGCTAACTCTCCAATACCTGTCCAAGGGGGTATTGAATAATCATATGTCATAAGCCAAATCTCATCGAACTCTGAGCAAAAAAATTCATATCTCTGCCTATTTGCTAGCTCATTAGATACCTGTTCTTGGTTTTTAGCATATGCCGCTATGGATAACTTAAAGTCTAGCCTTAGCTCACCAAGAAACTCGCTCAACCACTTCTCAAGTATAGTAGC
>JAGSHJ010000521.1 GCA_023954595.1 Bacteriovoracaceae bacterium
ATATCAAAGCAGGCCGGTTGAGCGGCATCTAGTTTCTCATAGGCCATCTGTCCCAATCGAATATAGTAATCGCTACCTAATATTTTATCGTTAATAGACTTGGAAAAATAGCCAGTCATTACTAAAGCAGTATCTCCAATATCTTTATACGCACGCTTTTTTTTCTCTAGCGTGTACGAAGACGCCTCTAGAAGTTGGACTCCTAATACCTTGCTCTTGGCCTTACCATCTTCAAAGTTATAAAACTGATCTGAAAATGCACAACTTTCAAGGATCTCACTAGAATAATAGATTGTTTCTTCTGGTACAGGACAAAGGGATTTGGAATTAATACTTCTTAATTGTTGAAAGAAGTAAGATTTTAGGCTTTCAGATAAAATAATTTGTTGTTTTCCACTCTCTTTATTCATCACTAACTATAATAACACAGCACATCAACTGTTTGCCAGATGGAAATTAATGATCAGAGAGTGGATTTCAACTATTTAGAGATTTTACTCCTCGATTTCGATCATTAAATGACCAGACTCAAGGTTTTGTCCCTCTTTAACGTTCACTATTTTAACAACACCATCAACACCTGCTTTAATCTCATTTTCCATTTTCATGGCCTCAAGAATAAGTAGAGTGTCACCTTGGCTTACAACAGCACCCTCAGCAGTTAACAGTTTAACCACTTTGCCAGGCATGTCAGTAACTAAAGTCCCGGCACTTGCTTGTCCAAGCCCCGAAGGCTTAAAGCCTCTGTAAACATTTAGTGATTCATTTATATTCACAATGCCTTTAGCATTAGAAATTTTTGGAGCCTTCTCCCAAGAGATCATATCTTGGGAGATATAGTTCTTTCCGGCCAATGATCTAACGTAATAGTTTTTTACGCCATCTTTTTCCGTTTTAACTTCAAATCCAATAGCATCACTTTGTGTTGGTGTCACAGATGAGACGTCAAAGTAGACTTCCTTCCCATCGGAATTAATTATGTAATACCTCATATACCTCTTCTCTCTTGCAACGCACTTATTTCAATTGCAATTGCCTTTTCATACAAACTGTCCACATTCTTCAATGACTCCACTCTCTCTTGTGGAGCTACCTCATTGATGTAGTCTGTTGTGTATAAGCCTCTCTTAAAACTCTCTTCTTCAACAATTACTCTGTGCAAGGGCACATTAGTCTTTATTCCCTCGATATAAAGACCCGACAGCGCACTGCGCACCTTTCGTATAACAACATTTCTGTTATGTCCATAACCTATTAACTTACCAATCATAGGGTCAAAATCCGCCTTAACCTCAAGGCCGTTATAGATGCAGTGATCAAATCTGATCCCCTGTGGGAAAGTCTGCTCAAAGCCGTTAACTTGACCTGGTGCAGGAAGCATCGTAACAGGATCTTCAGCACAAACTCTGCACTCAATCGCATGTCCATTAATTTTGATTTCTTCTTGGGAGGAAATATCCATATCTTCGCCAAGGGCAGCTTTAATCATGTTGGCCAGAAGGTCTACACCCGTTATTTGCTCAGTGATTGGATGTTCAACCTGAATACGAGTATTCATCTCTAGGAAATAAAAAGACTTATCCTCTCCCATGATGAATTCAACAGTACCGGCTGAGTTGTACTTTACTGCCTCAGCTAATTTGATAGCAGTTCTACACACTTCTTCTCTAAGAGCTTCGTCTGTACCAATAAAAGGAGACGGTGCCTCTTCAATTATCTTTTGATGTCTTCTTTGAATAGAGCACTCTCTTTCAAAACAGTGAAAGATATTTCCCTTATTATCTGCAAGAATCTGAACCTCAATGTGATGAGGCTTAACAATGAACTTCTCTACTAGAACGCCTGGGTTACCAAAAGACGATTGAGCTTCTCTTCTAACAGCATCAAAGCTTTTCGCAAG
>JAGSHJ010000112.1 GCA_023954595.1 Bacteriovoracaceae bacterium
CCTACTAGGACAAGCTCCTGTCCTTTGTACTTCTGGCTGATTGTGTGACCTAAAGATTCGACCACGGTTTGAACTTCAGACTTGTCGATGTACTCAACAAACTGATCCGATACAAAGTTAGAAGGAAACTTTTGAAATTCACTCATAATTAATTCTCCCTTAATGAAACTTATTTTACCGGATTCTTGAAATTTTGGAATGCAAATATAAACCAACCGTTTAACTCAACAATGGAGGAAGTTTCTTTCTCTTGCGCGCCTAACGGCCAAGTGTTACATTTTACATACAAACGCTCAAATTTTTTTAAAGGATAAAAACAATGTTTAAGAAGGTTTTGGATTGGTTTTCCAACGATCTCGCTATCGATCTTGGGACAGCTAACTGTCTTGTCTACGCTAAGGACAAAGGCATTATTGTGAATGAGCCATCAGTTGTGGCCGTACACCAGGGTTATAGAGGCGAACAAAAAGTATTGGCAGTCGGTAAAGAGGCCAAAGAAATGTTGGGAAGAACTCCTGGCTCGATTAAAGCAATCCGTCCTATGAAAGACGGTGTAATCGCAGACTTTGAAGTTACCCAGGCCATGCTTAAATACTTTATTCAAAAGTCGATGAATGGTTCGAAAATGGTTAAGCCAAGAATCATCATCTGTATACCTTTTGGTATTACACAGGTTGAGAAGAGAGCTGTTAAGGAGTCTGCTGAACAAGCAGGGGCCAGAGAAGTTTATCTAATCGAAGAGCCAATGGCCGCAGCGATTGGTGCTGGTCTACCTATTACAGATCCTTCAGGTAATATGATTGTCGACATCGGTGGCGGAACAACTGAAGTTGCAGTCATCTCTTTGGGTGGAATCGTATACTCAAAATCTGTTCGTGTGGCAGGGGATAAGTTTGACGACGCTATCGTTAACTATATTAAAAAGAAGTATTCTTTATTAATTGGTGAGAGAACTGCAGAGATGATTAAGATCTCTATTGGTAATGCTTATCCTTTTGATGAAGAAGTTAAAACTTACGAAGTTAAGGGTAGAGACCTAATTGCTGGAGCTCCTAAGACTATTGAAGTTACTTCTGACGAAATTAGAGAAGCACTTTCAGATCCTATAGCTGAAGTTATAGAAGCAATCAAGACGTCTCTTGAGAAAACACCTCCTGAACTAGCTGCTGATATCGTTGATAACGGTATTATTTTGGCCGGTGGTGGTTCACTACTAGCTAACCTTGATATGCTAATTAAAGAGAAGACTGGTCTTCCTGTTTCATTGGCCGAAGATCCATTGACTTGTGTTGTTCGCGGTTGTGGAATGGCGTTGGAGAATCTGTCTCTATTGAGACAAGTTACAACTCTTTCTTAGGCTAATATGACAGAGAAAAACGGGGTTTATTTCCAAGAATTAACTCAGGAAGAGAAGGCTAGCAAGCTTTCTCTTTTGTCCCGAAATCATGGCGAAGTTATTATTTGGGAAAAAGGCTCGAAAATTCGTGAGAAAATAAGTGCTCAGGAGTTTAATAAATCAAGTTCTCGGTTACTTTGTAAAAGTTTGTCCCAATCAAAATATGCCGGTAAGAAGGTTCTTTTCTCATTTGAGTTAAAAGGACTTTCTTTTTTCGGCTCTGGCGAATTTAGGCCTGTAAATCAATATTCTAATTCTTTAGAGTGCTCGGAAAAAGTCTTCAAAAGTGAGAGAAGATCAACTTTTCGTCTTTTAACCTTTCCACATCACAAAGTCTTTCTTCATATGCCTCTAGAACAAGAGGAAGTGTCTGAGAGTAATGTGATTGGGATGAAGGTTGGAATGAGCGAGACCGGCCTTTTTAAAAAATTCCTAACTTTAGTAGAAGAAAAAGAAGCTGGCACTATTGAGGGGTTGGCACCATTTAGAGTGCTTGATTTATCTGTGACTGGTGCTGCTTACCAGGTGGGAGAGTTGGAGGCTGAGTTTTTCAAAAAAGAAGCTAAGTTCAAAGATCTTGTCCTAGACTTCAATGGAGAGCAGATAAAGATTCCAGCAGGAGAAGTTGTCTATAATGTTGAGATGCTCTCTGGGCAAAAACGTCATAAAACATTCAAAGTGGGTGTTAGGTTTAAGGACATTGATACAAACTTGGATCAGTCCCTTGGGCGTCTAATAAATGGTGCTCTTAGAGACTTTGAAACGGAATTTGAAGAATTTATCAAATGAGAATTTTAGCTCTCAGCATTCTTGTTCTATTCAGTTCTTGTGCTGTTCAGACTTCGCGTAAATCGGCACAAATATCAGACTCTAATTCACGTTACTTCTATAAAGATCGTACCGGTGAATTTATTATAAAACGTTCTGTGAAAAACTCTGGTTCAAAGCTTGTTCTTAAGCATGAAATTTATTCTCCTAATGAACTCAATAAAGCATTGGAGAAAACAATTACTGTTTCTGGACTGGGTGCTATTAAAACTAAAAAGGGCACTATGCCGAGTATGAGACCTTCGGTGTCTCAGCACTCAATCTGGTTTGAGGGGGAGAAGTTTTTCTCCCAGTTAAAATTAAATACCAAAAAAAGATCTCTCGATGTGGTCATGAAAAGCCCTGAGAGTCAGTGGAATGGTAAAAAGAGCTACTCATTTCCCAAAGGGACAATCTTTTGCTTTTTTACACAGATTCCAGAGTGTGTAAGGTATCATGGGCTACTTGAAGAGAAGTCAAGGCCACACCAAATTCAAGTAATTTGGGATAGCTTTCCTTATCATACTGAAGTTTATGAAAAAGTTTCCAGTGACCCGTTTGAACAAGGTGTTTGGGCCTTTGATAAGGTGGATGACAATAAACTTCGTTATGGCCTTGTCATAGGTGGTCAGCTCATAATTTACGAATTTAACACCCAAGAGAGATTTGAAAATATGTACTGGGTTGTTCAGGGGATTTCCCTTCAGAGAAGCGAGGAATAAAAGTGAATATAAATGAATTAGGACAATTATTTATTACTGGGATCTCTTCAGAAGCATTGCAAGACAATGAAGGTGAGTTCCTGGAAAAAAATAACATCGGTGGAGTTATAATTTTTTCAAGAAATTATAAAGATCCGGCACAGCTTGCTGAATTAGCAAACCAAATACAAACTAAAAGAGATGAATATCCACTTTTTATTTCTGTCGACCAAGAGGGTGGTAGGGTAAAGCGCTTTAAAGATAGCTTTATACAGCTGCCTCCAATGCTTACACTGGGAAAGAATGATTCACCTAAGCTAACATTTGAACTCCATCAAACCATGGCCGAAGAGTTGGCCGCTTGTGGAATCAATGTGGATTATTCTCCAACTTGTGATATTTGGACCAACCCCAAAAATACAGTGATCGGAGATAGAGCGTTTGGTGACAATGCAGACGTAGTTGAGCGACATGTTAGTGCGGCCATCAGAGGTCTGCATGCAGGAAATGTAATAGCCTGCGCTAAACATTTTCCTGGGCATGGAAATACTACCAAGGATTCTCATTACGATCTTCCTTATGTGACGGCCTCTATGGAGCAACTTGAAAAAGTTGAGCTTAAGCCTTTCATTAAGGCCGCAAAATCCAGAGTTGAATTCATGATGATGGCACATCTTATTGTTGACGCCATTGATCCAGATCTTCCCTGTACTTTAAGTCCCAAGGCCTACAAGTTCTGTCGTGAAAAGCTCAAGTATAAAAAAATTATCATCACTGATGATATGGAAATGCATGCTATTACCAAACACTTCAGTGTTGAAGAGGCCGCAATTAAGGCCTTAGAGGCCGGGACTGACATTTTACTTTATAGATCTCTTGAGCAGACTGAGCTTGCTTTCAATGCGGTTAAAGAGGCCGTTAGGACTGGTAGGCTTAAGCTCAAAGACATTGAAGAGAAAATCGAGCGGGTTAAAGCATGTAAGAAAAACTACCTTTCAAGCTACCAACCGATTTATATTCCATCTATTGCCAAAGTACTTCGCTCGGAAAATCAAAAGAACTTACTGAGCAAAGTTAATCTTGAAGCGTAGAGTAAATTTTTCCCTACAGGCCTGTCTCTGAAGTCTCTCCAAATATTTGATATTCTATAGGTGGAGCAAATATTTGGAGAAATTGATGGGCAACACCAAGTTGTTATTTATACTGACCTGCATGCTGTCATTTTTGTTTGGCACACCGAAGGCGTTCGCTGAGTGTTCAAGTAATTTTGAAGACATTGACGCTGCATGTGTTAGAGAAAAACTTTCAAATGCTTCTGAGATAAAGTTTCTCGTACCAAATCAAAATGAGCAAATAAGAGGTAAGACCTACTTCTTCTTAACTGAGAATGGAATCCCCGGGAAGTTCATCATTCGATCTGCTTTTTCTGCAAAGAATGAGTGCTCCCTCTCTCTTGATGTTACTACATATGCTGGTGGGACAAGCATGTCTCCTTCAGGACATTTTGGTATCTCTAAACAGTACAACGCTTGGAGTACCGATCGCACAGGCTTTGATAAGAATAGCTCTGATGACTTCAGACTTTATCATAACAAAGGTAAGTGTGTTTTCGTTAGTAGTCAGGCAAAGGGTGTTTTTTATAAAAAGATAGAGCCAAAAGAGCTCATTCAAGGGCGAGACAGTTTATATTACGCCGGTAACTTCCTTATCTTTTTGGCCGTATTCTTAGTTGCTCGAGCAGTCTTTCAAGATGAAGATCGATTTAAGGCCCAATCCAAACTAGAGGAAGCTGAAAGAGACGATAAGAAAGACGTTCCTAACGACATTGTTCTTAAATACTCGAGACCTTTTTTCAAAAGATACTTTACTCCCGTTGTAAGTGGGATGAAGAATAAGAAAAAAATTAGAGATAAGTATAAGAGAAAGCTTGCTTCAGCTGGCCTTACGAAGGCGCTTTCTCCTGAAGATATGTTTGCTTTTAAACTATTTCTAATTATAGGCTTTCCCGTTTTGTATCTTGGACTAAGGGCCTTTCTTGAAGAGAGTTGGCCTTTGGCTGCTGTGCCAGTGATTAGTGTTTTAGGCTTTTTCTATCCGGATATTTGGTTGTCTGGAAAAATAAATCAGCGAAAAGAAGAGTTGATTCAAAATATGCCGTTCATCGTAGATATGCTTGCTCTATCTGTTGAGGCTGGCCTTGACTTCATGGCGGCAATTCAAAAAGTATTGGATAAGGCCCCTCCTTCTGCAATGGCAGAAGAGTTTGAAACGTTAATTAAAGATACAAAAATCGGTGCCAGTCGTGCTGAAGGACTTAGGCAGTTATCCTGGAGAGCGGATTGTTTGCCGATATCCTCTTTCACAGCAACATTAATTGCTGCTGATGCTGTTGGAGCTTCCATTGGACCGATTCTAAAAACTTTGGCAGCGGAACTGCGCCAAAAACGATCAGCTGATGCTGAAAAGAAGGGAGCTACAGCGGCAACAAAAATCTTGTTTCCGGTAATGTTTTTGATTATGCCTGCTGTCGGCATCGTTATTATGGCCCCAATCCTCTTGCAGCTGATGTGATGGTGAGTAAATGTTGATAATGCATAAAAGTACAAACACGTTATTGGCCAATAAGGCCCAGGTCGCCGAAAGCTTCTTTGAGCGATTGAAGGGGCTAATGTTTATAAAAGAAATGAAGGGCTTTGACGCTCTTTTGATTAAAAATTGTAACTCTGTACATAATTGTTTTGTACGTTTTTCGATAGACTTGGTTTTTATCAATCAAGACTGGGAAATTGTAAAGATTGTTCGTGGCTTTAGGCCATGGCGCTTTAGTTGGATATACTTTAAGGCTCGACATGTTATCGAGTTTCCAGCTGGAACGATTGGTATGAATGTGAAGGAAGGGGATATCTTGGAGGCACAAGGTGTATAAGTTGGTTGCAGTCGGAGGTAAACTTCGTGGAACTGAAATTCAACTGAATGAGGGAGAGAACGTTCTCGGAAGAGGAATGGAAGTCGATCATTCGATACGAGTTGATGGTGTATCCAAAAGACACATGTCTATTACTGTTAATGGTGATACTTGTTTTGTTCAAGATCTTGGATCCTCAAATGGTACCTTTGTTAATGGAAAGCTTGTAAAAAATGCCACCGTGATAAACGGTGATAAAATCGCTGTTCCAAATGTGATTTTTCAAGTGGTTTACGTCAAAGAGAAGAAAGTTGTTGTAACCAAGAAAGTCGCAAAAGTGGGCGATGCAGACGAAGCTGCATTGGAATTTAAAGATACTGTTCCAAAAGACTTCATAGGAAGAGTTAAATACTTTTTCAAACATAAAGTTATGTCCGTCATTTATAGCTTTAACGAGCAATATGAGTGGAGTGTCATGTTGGGCATTCTTCTGTTTATATTTGTTTGTATTAATATCGGACTCACTATTGGTCCAGTTCTAAGAGACGGGAAAGAGTTATTAAAAAACGAGATTGTGGCCCGTGGTGGACAATATGCCGAGGAAGTTGCTCGATTCAATAGAGCAGCACTTAGTCGTGGTGATCTCAATAGGCTAAATACAAACTTTTTAGAGAACTCCGCAGAAGACGTTAAGTCCTACGAGCTTTTTGATTTAGAAGGAAGGATTGTAAGACCTGTTGGGAAGCTTAACTCATATGTGGAAGATGCATTTTCAGTAAAGGCTTGGAAGCAGATTCTAGGTGGCGGAGAGGCCAGTCTTAGAAAAACAATTTATGAAGTTGTAGGCGATGGTGAGATTGGTATTGGAAAGGCAATCCTTGCATATGACACAAATACTGGGAAGGAAGAGCCTGTAGGTATTATTGCAATTAGGTTTAAACCTAGATCTTGGGCCGCTCAGGCCGCAAACCAATCAGGATCCTATCTTGAGGCACTAATCATTACTTGTATCGTGGGAGTAGTCTTCTTTGGCATGGTCTATTATATGACGACTAGACCTTTAGAAATTATGAGATTACAAATCGAAGAAGTTCTAAGGGGAAAGAGAAAAGAGCTTGAGATGCCTGTTTTATTCGATGAAATACAGCCTCTCAAAAATACCGTCAACTCCATCCTTCAAAGAGTTCGAGAGATGCAGAGTGAAGACGGTGGTGATTTTGCTGAAATTGAAGAAGACGGCCCTTATGTCCGAACACTTTATGAGTTCATGAATGGAGCTCAAGGCCCGGTTATCGTTCTAAACTCTGAGAAAATGATAGAGCACATCAACCCTGAGGGTGAGGATCTAACTGGAATGAGAGAGAGCTCTGCAGGGGGAACAAGCCTTCTAGACTCTGCAAGAGATCAAGGCTTTGCAGCAACAGTTATTGACCTGTGCGATCAATCTGCAAATAACGAAGGAACGAGTCAGAGTGAAGTGTATGAGCTTACTGGTAAGAACTATATGATTCATGTTTCATCTTTGATTGGTAAGGATAATTTTGCAAAAGCTTTCTATGTAACTTTTGTGGAGGATTTATAATCTTATGAGCGCCGCCGTAAAAAAATTAAAGCACTTTGAGACACCAAAAGCGGCCGGTGTATATTACCGTTTAGTTTGTTTAACAGGTAAGAATAAAGGCCTGGCATATTATATTGTTGGTAATCGTGTTGTTTTAGGTCGAAGTGAGAAAGCTGATGTCAGAGTTCATGACATAAAGTCTTCAAGAGAGCATGCAGAAATCGTAAAGGTTGGTAAAGACTATATGATTACCGACTTAGGCTCGCAAAATGGTGTTGTTGTTAATGATTTAAAAATTAAGCAGCACTCCTTGAATGATGATGACAAAGTCATCATTGGCACCACTGTTTATAAATTTGGAAGTGTTGAAGTAAAAGATCAAGAGAAGCCTCAAGAAAAAGAGCCTGTGGCTTCGAGTGAAAGCTTTGATGAAGAGCTACCTCCCCAAAAGAGTAAGCTTACACCTATTTTGGCCGTCGTTGCTATTCTTGCTATCGCTCTTTTATTTTTAGACGATTCACCAGCACCTAAAGTTGAAAAAAGTAGATCAAAGGCAAACTATCAAGTTAATGAAGTCTCTGATCCGTTTATATCGAGTTTGAAACAAAAAAGAAGTGAAGATAAGAAGAATAAAGAAAAGTTGAATATCTATTTCCAAAAAGGTCTCAGGGAATTTAGAGAAGGCAACTACTTCAGAGCAATCAGCGAGTTTGAGCACGCATTGTCTTGGAGTCCAAATGATGGACTTGCACAATTTTATTTAAGAAAGACAAAAGAGGCCTTGGACGGATCGATTGAAGAGATGTTTATCAAGGCCAAAAGGGATGAGGAATCTTTAAAATATCACAATGCTGCGATCTCATACTGTGGAATTCTTAGACTTCTATATCGTTACCCGGAAGATGAAAGATACATAAATGCCAAAGAGAGTATTTCCAAGGTTGAGGAAAAACTTGGCATGGAAGATGGACAAATTAGTTGTGCCGAGGAAGTAAGTCAATGAAGCTCGAAGTTTTTAAATTTTCTGAAAAAATCTTTGAGGTCGAAGTTCCACTCATTGAGCTTGAAAGTGGTGCAGAAATCTTCATTGGTAGAGCAGATGATTGTCACATCGTTTTGGATGATCATCAGATCTCCAGGCACCATGCTGTATTAAATTTAGTCGAAGGAGCCCTTAAGCTTAGAAAACTTTCTAGCTTTGGGGATTTAAATGTAAATGGAATCTACTTGGATGAGGCAAGTCTTAATGAGGGTGATAAATTCTCAATTCAAGACTTCACCTTGTATCCTAAAAACTTCAATGTTGTAGCTCAAAATAATGAAGAGGGCCTAATTGATGAACCAACCGCCATTTTTACTTCATC
>JAGSHJ010000066.1 GCA_023954595.1 Bacteriovoracaceae bacterium
CTTTATCTATGATGTGACCGCGTTTGCATTAGAGCTTGAAGTGTATGAGGGGCTATTTAATACGGCAGTTCTCATCTCCTTTACTTGGGTTATGGCCAAAACTATAAAGCTCGTATCTTGGATCATCTATAGAAGGTACGACTACCAGCTTGTTGGTGGAAACAACATCAAAGAGAGAAGGATTCACACACAAGCACTGTTTCTAGAAAAGATTCTAGTTGTGGTGGTCTGGGTGCTTGGATTATCTTTTGCTCTTTTAACCGTTGAGCAAGTTAAAGGAGTTGGAACTAAGCTTTTGGCATCTGCAGGGATTTTATCTGTGGTCGTGGGTTTTGCCGCACAAAAAGGTCTGGCCAATCTAATTGCAGGGTTTCAGATAGCCTTCACTCAACCCATAAGAATTGATGATGTGGTTTTTGTTGAAGGCGAATGGGGACGAATTGAAGAGATCACTCTGACTTATGTGGTTGTAAAAATTTGGGACTGGAGAAGACTAGTTCTGCCTGTAACTTATTTCACGCAAAGGCCATTTCAAAATTGGACTAGATCAAGCTCTGATCTTCTAGGCAATATTACCTTTTGGGCAGACTATACTTTGGATGTGCAGGCCTTGCGAGAAGCACTTGATGATATTATGAAAAGCTCTGAGCTCTATAACGGGGACTTTTGGAACCTTCAAGTCGTCGAGACAAGTGACAAGGCCATGCAGCTTCGTATTCTTATGACGGCGGATGACTCTCCTACTTCATGGGATCTTCGCTGCGAAATTCGTGAGAAGGTGTTGCAGTTTATCCGTGAGACGCAACCTCAAGCTCTTCCTACAATGCGCTTTGAAGGGATTAAAAGCGATAACCAAAATTTAGAAACAAATCACTTTGGGAGTACTGCCCAAAGCTCACATAACTAAACTGTGCACCCAGAATGTAATAATCAATTGGCAAAATATAACCTAGATTAAAATAAGGACCACCATAGTTTGTAGATGTGTCTTCGTCTGTATTATCTGTGTAATCGATGTCTTGATTGATTCTATGAAAGCTTCCCCCAGCTCCGATAGTCAGCCCAGGATAAGGACTATAAAAAGGCCCCAGTCTTAAATACTTATTTGTAATGGATACATCAGAGGCGTCCTTGTCATTGATTTCAATGTCATCTGCGGTAGTTGTGGCATTGCCATAAGTCACAGTCCATCCATGAGTGAGACTTTGATAGAGCTCCGTTGTGGCACTTAAACCAAAACCTCTAGTAGTCTCACCATCCACATCTAATTGGGATGCTCCAAATTGAAGCGTGAAGTTTACAAGCTCGATATCGCCGCGGGCCTGTGAAGTGAAAACAATAAGAAGAATCAAAAGCTTTTTCATGCCATATAGCTCATTCAATATGTGCGCTAAAATGGAGTTTTTTATAAATTGGTTAACAAATGTTTGGCCTTAAGCAGACAGACTAAGTCGCTCAGAAAGAGCTATCTCCTTGAATTAAATAACAAGCCCGAGTCTTTGTGATCAGCTTAAAACTCTTTTCTCTAAAGAGCTCTACTTCTATAATGTTTGGTATGTCGAAAAACCTCAAGAAGTACTCTATTATTGATATTGAAACAACTGGCGGAAGCGCTCGAGCGAATAAAGTCATCGAGATCGCAATCGTAAACATCGATGGCGATAAGATTGTGGATACCTACTCCACACTTATTTATCCTGAAAGAAGAATACCACCACAGATCTCTTATTTAACAGGGATCACTGAGGACATGGTAGCAGGTGCTCCAAAGTTTTATGAAGTGGCCAAAAAGATTGTGCAGATGACAGAGGATCGAATCTTTGTCGCCCATAATGTCCACTTTGATTATAGCTTCATCCAACATGAATTTAGAGAGCTTGGCTTTACTTATAAAAGAGAGCTCTTATGCACTGTTAGACTCTCACGAAAAATAATTCCAGGCCTTGCCTCCTACTCTCTTGGAAAGCTATGCAAGGATGTGGGAATAGATCTTCCAGAAAAAGATCGCCACCGCGCCATGGGAGACGCTAAAGCTACGGCCGAGCTTTTTCAGATGATTCAAAAGAAAAAAAGCGAAGAGTTCTCAACCATCTTCAATAACCTCAATGCCAAAATTAACTACCCTCCGTTTTTTGAAGAGAACGACTATGAGGAACTCCCTAATAGTCCAGGGGTGTATTATCTTTGGGATAAACGCGGAAAGCTTCTCTATATAGGGAAAGCTAAGGATATTAAAAAACGTGTTAGACAACACTTCATGGTTAAAAGCTCTCGCACCAAGGAGTATGAATTTAAAAATGGCATGGCCAATATTAGCTTTCAAGAAACGGGCAACGAACTCGCAGCTCTTCTATTAGAAGCAAGTGAGATCAAAAGCCGCTCCCCCATGTTTAATAAAGCACTTCGAAGAAAGTACTTTCCATGGTCGGTAATACCTTATGAGACAACTGATGGAGTATTAGAATTTAGAGTGGCAAAAATTAAAGACCCAGACTATCCCATTCGTTGCGGCTCTAGAAGAAGTGCCGAAGCAACAATCTCTCGTATTTATCAAAAAGCTTTTGGACTTGAATCAGAGCTTAATTTTGAAAATAATCTAAGACTCATGCAAAGCACTCTTGGAGTTGATAACTACAACGCGCAACTTAGAAAAAGATACGATGCCCTGACTTATTCAACAGAGAGCTTTCAGATTAAGCTCGCCGGTAGAAGTAAAAAAGAGCAGTGTTTTATTAAAAGATTCGAATCAGGTGACTTGCATCTCGTTTACACAAAAGAAGGTGAAGTCGTTGAGCGCTTTGAACTCGAAGAGACACCAGATCTTGTGCAGATCACTCTTCACTATCTTAGAAAGAAGGAGATCAAAGTCACACCTCTAGCGGCGTAGATGAAGCTACATGGTCAAGGCCGGCGTGGATCAATAAGCAGCAATCCGTAATTGTCAGAGAGACGACTTCTATTTGAGAGCTTATTTAGTCATGATGTCCTTTTTTAAAGAGATCAGGCCTAGTGTTAATAAGTCCTTCAAATCAAATCCCGTGCTCGGCATGTGACCATATAAATAAAAGGCATTTGCCTTGTGTTTTTTAGGTTGTGCCAAAAATATTTCTCTTTTGGCCCTAAAGCGTAAAGTGTTTATGCGCCTGTTAGTGAGATGAACACTTTGTCAGTCTGTCACCTTGGCATAAACGCTTAAAATTGCTCTTGCGTTTGTTGTCTTACTAATTAAGGTTGCTAAAATCGCGCCAATGTCTTGATTCAAGTTATAATTAGGTTAAGATAACTTAAGATTTATATAGGAGAATTATTGAAAGTACTGGTGATATCTGAAAACAATGCTGAACTAGAGCAACTTTCAAGAATACTTAGAAACCAATTCAAAGAGCTTGAGGTCGTTCAAGCTCGTACGAAGCAAGAGGCAATGGACCATGCATCAGTCAATGGCCCCTTTGGCTTTTTCGCCCTTGATGCTGAGGCCAAACTCTTTGAGCCCGATGCCCTCGGAAAAGAATTAATCGAATTCACTGGCGAGCGTCCTCTAGTCTTTCTAGGTAGTGAGGCCTTCATTACAGATAGAATCTCCCAAGAGCTATATCAATCAAATGAATATAACGAGTCCCTTCTTAGACCTTTTGACCGTGAAGACTTTAAAGACGACTTGGTTAATAAGGTTGGAAATGCTCTAAACTTTGCCAAGCAAGAAGAGTTCGCAAGCTCCATTGAAGATATTGATCCTGAAGAATTTATTCCGATGAAAATCAAAGGTTTCTATCTTTATCAAAGCTTTCCTTATGACATCTATATGGAAATTGCTCACGGTAAATATATAAAGATCCTAGCGGCCAACAAGCCCTACACTATCAACACCCTTGCAAATTACGCCAAGAAGAATGTTAAGTGGCTCCATATTAGAAAAGATGATCAGCTTGAGTACCTAGAGACTGAATCTAGAAAGTGCTTGAAAGCGATTAGAAAGATGAATACAAAATCAGATGAGATGATTTTGGTCCTCTTGAGGTCCACTACTCTTGTTCATCAAAGTCTATTGGCCATAGGGGTGACTCCTGGAGTTTTAACTCTATGTAACGCCATTACTGACACCATCATTGAAGTTGTTAAACAAGAAGGTGGCGTTAGAAATATCCTAAAGCGATACCCTCATATCTATGCTGGGATCGCAAGTAAGAGCTTACTCACAGGCTTTATAGCTACAGCACTTACAAACAAGATGGGCTGGGATTCTATTTCAACAAAAAAGAAATTAACCACGGCCGCACTTTTGATGGACTTCACTCTACCAGAGGAAGAGATGGCGCATATCAATTCTCCTGCCTCACCTATTCTTAAAACGTTTGCAGAAGAAGATATTGTGGCATTCATTCAACACCCACTGAAGGCCGCAGAGGTGGCACAACAGTTTACAATGTTTCCTGATATTGACTACCTCATTGAAAATCATCATGAGACGCCTAATAGAAAAGGCTTTCCAAACCAACCAAGCCACACAAAGCTCACAGCACTGTGTTCTGTATTTAATGCTTCTCAATTTGTTGCAGCTGAACTTGATGGAGAGGGAATCAACAATCAATTGATTGCTAAAACAATTAGATCAATGTCACGTGATTACTTCCACGGAAACTTCAAAGAAACTCTAAAAGCAATTAAAGAGATTTTAAAACCTTAGAGCTGAACGTCTACAAATGCGTCCACGATCTTTTTATAAGTGTGGTTTTTGTAGCGTTCACGAAGTCTTACAAGGTAAGTCTCCTTGTCTGCAAGCTTCTTTTTGTCCCCGTTTTTAATTCGAGTCAAAATGTCTGTGGCGATGTCTTCAGCGATAATTATGATTTTAGATAATGGTGATATGTCGTCTTTGTAATTAACTGCAAAGCCTTGCCCATTGGTCATGCCATGATGCTGAGTTACGATCATGTCCGCCCCTAGAGGAGAGCGTGGAAAAGTTTTAATTAATCTTCCTGCAAGCAGAGCATGCTCGATAACAATTTGTTTTTCTTCTTCTGTCACATCACTTCTAAATAGAAAGTCTTCTTCATTTGTACAATCAGGATACTTCTTAAATAGTGGCACTAAATAGATGTCATGAAAAAACAGAGCAAAAGAGACTTTGTTTTGCTGTTCAGGTGAGCCCCATGAGATGTTTTTAATTAATCCTGTTGCAATATAAGTCGCAAGAACAGAGTGCTTATAAGCAAAGTCCGCCTTGTTCTCTAGAAGCATCTTTAATAAGTTTTTAAGTTTTGGTGTGTCTTGAATAACTTCTTGCACACTTTGAACACAAGCTTGAGAGATTTGTGCGATCTCTTCTGAAACCTCATGAGTTTCAAAGATCTGCTCAGCTACGATCCCCATGCCTTGAGAAGTAAGCTCTACCCTCTCCGCAGAGGATATGTCATCACGAGTAAGCTCCTTTAGAACAACGCCACTTGCCTTATTGATAAAGCTCAGACGTTCAGAAGAGTCTATATATAGCTCCTCCACACCTTGGTCTAAATACTTTTGAAGTGATTCGCCAATTTCCTTCTTCTTCTCAATGATCTTGTAATAGTCGTATTCAAACTCTCCTGTCGCAGCTCTGAAGTAGATATCACATGAACTTTTCTCTAGAGAATGAAATAGCTTTATAGGAATTGGAAAGAACTTCGGTACTTCCCTTGCGGCCATGTCTTTGGCGGTAATTTGTAGAATCTTTGCCATGGCCTGCAATAGGCCTTTGATGTCGTATCTGTTTTTTAAAACAATACTATTTTCAATCTTACCTGTTGGCTCACCTAGGATGATGACTGGTATTTTTCTCTCTTGAGTCTTTAAAAATTCAATGAGCTTTAAGATCGCATTATCTTTTTCATTTAGTTCACGAAAACAAATGATCGCATCAACATGTGGCACTTGCTCAAGAAGTGCGATGGCACCTTTGAGGTTTTTCTTTATTGTAACACTTGCGCCTACATAGGCCCTTAGGTTTACTTCATAAAGGTTATTAGTAACCTCGTTGTTCGAAATTAAGATTGCGTGACTCATTATTTAAAAAACTCCCTTTGCTCGATTATAGCACAGCGTAAAACTTGCTGGCAGCGGCAGTCTTTACCTTGCAATTGAGCTCAGATATTTTTTTAGACGGTGAACACCCATGGTCAGGGCCTCTCTTTCATCTTCAAGTTTGTAGATGATTTCGATGTGCTTATAGATTTTGCCTGATTCGGAAAGAACAATATCTACTTCGGCGTCAAAGAAGGCCTGATTTTTGTTTACGCTAATGCGCCCAACTAGTTCTGGAGACAGTCCCCTAAGCTCGACGAACTCTTCAATGGGATATTCTGTTTTATGATTATTGATCCTGGTCATATTTTCTTCTTCTGTTGGTACAAGCTGGTTAAAACTTTATTGATTATCATCAATCTTGGCCAGCGCATCAAGCCTTTCTCGATGACAAACAACTTATATCTGATAGTATATTTGTAGTTATTTCACATATATATTGTTTGCTATTTTCTGTAAAAGGGGGAATTTACTTATGCCGTCCCACAACTATTTTACTTCCTCAATTGGTAAAAAACAGATCACTGCCATCACTGGTCTTGGTCTAGTTGGGTTCACCGCTGCTCACTTAGCTGGTAACTTACTAATTTTGGTTGGTGCTGACGCATTTAACGCTTATGGCCACGGGCTTATAAGCAATCCATTAATCTATGTAGCTGAAGCTATTCTACTAGCGATGTTTGTAACTCACATCGTTATGGCCGCACTGGTGACTATTCAAAACACCGCTGCCAGAGGAAAGCGCTACTACATCAAAAACCGTTCAGGTCACGGTGAGACTATCGCTTCAATGACTATGCCATACACTGGCATCATCATGTTGGTATTCATCATCCTTCACTTGATCAACTTCAAGTACGGTGCTCATTACGAGACTACTGTTGACGGAGTTGTCATGAGAGACCTTTTCAAGTTGGTGGTTGAGTACTTCTCTAACCCGCTATACGTTGCATGGTATGTATTTGCGATGATTGCACTTGGATTACACGTTGGACATGGTCTTCAATCAAGTTTGCAAACTTGGGGTCTAAATCACCCGAGTTACACTCCTAAAGTAAAGATGATCTCTGTTGCTTATGGTGTGTTGGTTGCTATTGGTTATTCCGGTCTAGCCGTTTATTGCTATTTTTTAAATTAAGAGGAGTCATTAATGGGCTTTAAATTAGATTCTAAAATTCCAGAAGGTCCCATCCAAGAGAAATGGGAAAAACATAAGTTTAAATGTAAATTGGTTAACCCTGCCAACAAGAGAAAGTACACTGTAATTGTAGTAGGTACTGGTCTTGCTGGTGGATCAGCTGCAGCTTCTCTAGCTGAGCTTGGTTATAACGTTAAGTCTTTTTGCATTCACGACTCCCCTAGAAGAGCGCACTCTATTGCTGCTCAAGGTGGGATCAACGCTGCTAAGAACTATCCAAACGATGGTGACTCCGTATGGAGACTTTTCTATGACACTGTAAAAGGTGGAGATTATAGAGCAAGAGAGGCCAACGTTTATAGACTTGCGCAAGTTTCAAACAACATCATCGACCAGTGTGTTGCCCAAGGTGTTCCATTCGCTAGAGATTACGGCGGGTACCTTGCAAACAGATCTTTTGGTGGTGCTCAAGTTTCTAGAACTTTCTACGCTAAAGGACAAACAGGACAACAACTTCTTCTAGGTGCTTACTCTTCAATGATGAGACAAGTAAATAAAGGAAAGATTGACCTTTATACTAGAAGAGAAATGCTTGATCTTGTTCTTGTTAACGGTAAAGCTCGTGGGATCATCGTAAGAGATGTTGTTACTGGTGATATCGAAAGACATACTGCTGATGCGGTAATTATGGCGACTGGCGGATACGGAAACGTATACTACCTATCTACCAATGCAATGCTTTCAAATGGTTCAGGCGCATGGCAAGCATATAAAAAAGGTGCTGGCTTCGCTAACCCTTGTTTTACTCAGATCCACCCTACTTGTATTCCAGTTTCAGGACAACATCAGTCTAAGTTGACTCTTATGTCAGAGTCTCTAAGAAACGACGGACGTGTTTGGGTTCCAAAAGATAAAGAAGACAAGAGACATCCAAATGACATTCCTGAAGAAGAGAGAGATTACTACCTAGAGAGAATCTACCCTTCTTTTGGTAACTTGGTTCCAAGAGATGTTGCTTCTAGACAAGCAAAATTTAGAACAGACGAAGACAAAGGTGTTGGTAAAACTGGCCTTGCAGTTTATCTAGACTTCTCTCAAGCAATTGAGCGTGAAGGTAAAGATGCTATTGAAGCTAAATACGGAAACCTATTTGAAATGTATGAAAGAATCACAGCGGAGAGCCCTTATAAGCAACCGATGAGAATCTATCCTGCAGTTCACTATACAATGGGTGGTCTATGGGTTGATTACAACTTGATGTCTACAATTCCAGGCCTACACGTACTAGGAGAAGCTAACTTCTCTGATCACGGTGCAAACAGACTTGGTGCTTCTGCGCTTATGCAGGGTCCAGCTGACGGTTACTTTGTAATTCCATACACTCTTGGTGATTACTTCAATAACCATGAACTAGAGCCAGTTGACACAAACCACGAAGAGTTTGAAAAAGCTGAAAAAGAAGCTAAAGACAAAATCAATAAACTTCTAAGTATCCAAGGTACAAGAACTGTTGATGACTTCCACCGCTCTCTTGGAAAAATCATGTGGGACAACGTCGGCATGAGTAGAAAAGAAAGCCTGTTGAAAGAAGCTGTTGAAGAGATCAAAAAGCTTAGAGCTGAATTCTGGAAAGACGTTAAGATCCCTGGTAAAGCAGAAGGTATTAACGACGAACTAGAGAAAGCGATGAGAGTTGCAGACTTCCTAGAACTTGGTGAGTTGATGGCCAAAGATGCTCTTCAAAGAGTTGAGTCTTGTGGTGGTCACTTTAGAGAAGAGTCTCAAACTCCTGAGAACGAAGCTATGAGAGATGATGAGAAGTTTGCTCACGCCGCTGTATGGGAATACAAAGGTGAAAATCAAGAGCCTGTTCGTCACGAAGAAGAGCTTAAGTTTGAGAACGTCCCGCTAACCCAAAGAAGTTACAAGTAACGGAGTTATTATGAGCAATGTTGAGCAAATGCTAACGCTTAATTTGAAAATATGGAGACAGGATGACCGTAACGATAAAGGTCGTTTTGTTGATTACAAACTAGAAGAAGTATCTACAGACTCATCTTTTCTAGAGATGATCGATATGCTGAATGACGAATTGGTTAAAGAAGGCAAAGACCCTGTATCTTTTGACCATGACTGTAGAGAAGGTATCTGTGGATCTTGTGCCATGATGGTTAATGGACAAGCTCACGGGCCTAACGCTTTGACTACAACTTGTCAGTTGCACATGAGATCATTCTCTGACGGTGACACAATTGTAATCGAGCCTTGGAGATCTAGAGCATTTCCAGTATTAAAAGACCTTAGAACTGATCGTTCTGCTTTTGATAAAATCATCGCTGCTGGTGGATTTATCTCTGTTAACACTGGTAACGCGCAAGACGCGAACAACCTTCCAGTTAACAAAGAAAACGCTGACAGAGCAATGGATGCTGCAAGTTGTATTGGTTGTGGCGCTTGTGTTGCTGCTTGTCCAAACGCTTCTGCAATGTTGTTTACAGCTGCGAAGATGTCTCAGCTTGCCCTACTTCCACAAGGTGAAGTTGAAGCGGCAGAGAGAGCTTCTAACATGGTTCGTGAAATGGATGAGCTTGGTTTTGGTAACTGTACCAACCACGCTGAATGCGAGGCCGCATGTCCAAAGGGTATTGATCTAAGAAACATTGCCCACATGAACAGAGAGTTTCTTAAGTCTAAAGTTTCTGGCAAATAAGAAACCTTTTAAAATTTCTATATAAAGAAGGCCTCACTTTTTAGTGGGGCCTTTTTATGTTTAAATAGGCCCATGAATTTAAAAGAACTCAATCAACTTGAAAAACTAGAACAAATGAAACCATCACAGGTTCGCTTCAACACTCTTGATGTTGTGGAGCATGACGGAGTTGAGTATCCCATCAAGTCTGTGATCATCGGTTCAGAAGATAAGTCCGCACCAACATTTGGTCTATTCGGTGGAGTTCATGGACTTGAAAGAGTTGGCTCACAAATCATTTTGGAGTTTTTTAATTCATTGTTTGAGCAGTTGAAGTGGGACAGAGATCTAGCAAGGAACTTGGAACAATTTAGAATTGTCTCAATTCCAGTAGTAAATCCTGTAGGGATGGCCAGAGGCTCTAGAAGCAATGGCAATAGCGTCGACCTTATGAGAAACGCGCCAGTTGAAGCTGATACAAACCATACCCTACCGTTAGTTTCAGGCCATAGAGTTAGCTCCATCCTTCCCTGGTATAGAGGCAAAAATGGATTAGAAAAAGAGTCCAAGGCCCTACTCGAGTTTGTAGAACAAGAGATGTTCACCTCTCAGGCATCTGTAGCTCTTGATATCCACTCAGGCTTTGGAAGCAAGGATCAGATCTGGTATCCGTGGGCAAAGTCAAAAGAGCAGTTTCCAAGAGACTTAGAGATGCAGAAATTGCGTGAGCTTCTTGATCTGAGCTTCCCCTATCATATTTATAAAATTGAGAGACAGTCTGATAATTATCTAGCTCATGGTGATCTGTGGGATTACTTCTTTGAGCGTCATATGCAAAGTGGTGATAATGAATCTCTATTTTTGCCACTGACTTTGGAATTAGGTTCATGGGCGTGGATTAAAAAGAACCCTGTTCAATTCTTCTCTAAGCTTGGGCTGTTTCATCCTATTAAAGAGCATCGTCATGCACGTACAATGAGAAGACACCTTCTATTATTGGACTTTTTGATGAGGGCCACTAAGAATCACTCGAGTTGGAGTCAATCAACCTAACGCACCAAGGCATCCAGAGAAGTCTTAACGATTGTCCA
>JAGSHJ010000053.1 GCA_023954595.1 Bacteriovoracaceae bacterium
GGAGATGTTGCCATTGACTTAACTCTTAGTCACGCTGGATGTAATGATGATTTTTTTGGTGGTCCTGAAACAAAAGAAACAGACGGACAGTTTAAAGTTTTTAGACCTTATGAATGTCTTGATGAAAAAGGCGTCCATGATACAGATACGACTTGTTATCCATCTGTCGTAAAGTCTTATAAAGTTGAGCTGCCAGATAATTTCGGACTACCGGGTTTAGAGAGTGGATGCTTAATCGAAGATGATGACACAACTCCAGAGATGACGACTTTAGGTGCAAGAAACTTAAGAATTCCGATTATTGCCTTTTATGACAATAGCTTTGCCATGAAAATAAAAGTCTATGACGACATATCTTGCAGCAATGGTGAACAGATCTATACGATTGATAATCCTTACGCTGGATTTTCAACTCCCCACCTTGCTCAATATGATGATAGTGGCTCCCAAGGTGATGGTAACCCCAATTATATGCGCCTCCATGTAGACCCATGTCTTTATGATGCAGGAAAAAATCTTACTCCTTACGTTAGAGAAGGAACTGCTCAAAAGATAATTTGTACACCAGCTCAATTTGATAATATTGAAACTCTTGGTTTAAGTGCAACCTACGAACTTCACCGTGATCTCGATTTCTCCGGATTTCCGGATTTTAATAATTCTGTAGTTTCAGGAACCTTTAACGGTCGTCTCCTTGGTAGAGGACATACTATTTCTAATGTAACAATTAATACTAGTGGTATGAGTAATGTGGGGCTTTTCTCTGTAGTGGACGGAAGTGGAAGTGGGGGCTTCTTTACGATAGGAGAAATTAGCCTTGCGAATATTAATATTGAAATCACTGACGGACAAAGAGTAGGAGCTCTTGCCGGTTCTTTAACTGGCGGTGCTAGAATTGATCGGCTTCAGATCAGAAATGTTGATATTAATGCTTTGTATTCTGCTGGTGGACCCTATTATAGTATCGGAGGTGTCGTCGGAGAAATGATGACCACAAGTTTTTCTGAAGTACATGCAGCGAGTATTCTTAATGTGAATATCGACACTGAAGACCAATATAATAATGTAGGAGGTGTCGTTGGTACTCTCGGTGATGATAACTCCTTAAGGTTTGCTAAAATTCATGAGGTCTATATCAACACAACGGCCTCAGGTACAGAGCAATCCTATGGTGGCGCCATTGGAAAAATGGATGGACCCGACTCTGAAGTTTCAGCAGTTTCCGCCACTAATATCAATATCGGATCAATATCACCTCCGTCAGGATCAATGAGCAAAATTGGTGGCTTCGTTGGCGATATAGGTGGCGGCCAAATTCATTTATCTAAGGCCACAGGTAATATCGTAAGTTCTACAACGGGAGTTGGTGAAGTTGGTGGCTTCGCAGGAAAAGTTTCCGCTGGCACGGGTAGCACTTCTATATATTCGAGCATCTCTGATGTAGATATAGATTCACTAGCTAATTATACTGGTGGATTTGCTGGTTCCATTAATAATTCAGCCGCTGTAGGCATTTGAATTGCTCATAACCGATCTCTTGGTGTCATCGATTCTTGTTATTTGTACTGTGGTGGTTTTTCGGGAGCTATCTATAACTCAGGGGTGGGCTTTACCGATATCGCTCAGAATTATACCAAGTCTAATCTAGAAAGTTTTACAAATTCTGGCGTTGGCCACATTGGTGGATTTGTTGGACAAGTTTCTCAATCTGCGGGTTCTATAGATATCTCTGAAGCATTTTCTACGGGCTATGTTTCCGCCAGTGGAACAAATTATGTGGGCGGCTTTGCTGGAAGTAACTCAGGCGGCGACCTCATTAATATTTATTCAAAGTCTGATGTTGTGGCAATGCCTGCTGCGACCTTTGCAGCTTCTTTAATAGGATCAGGTTCAGCCGGCTCAATTCAACATAGCTTTGCATCAGGAACATCGACGGGCGGAAATTGTATAAACGGCTCTTCAGCAACTACAGGCTTTAATTTTTGTGCCGATGGTAATGCTGGAAGTGCAAATTATGCAGGAACAATTACTTCTAAGTCAGCTACTGATATTTTAGCCCTGACTTCAACTGATTTTAATAGTGACCCCGCTTGGACCGTAAACTCAAACTTAGGATTCTCTGAAAAAATCACTGCCCTTGGTGAAGAATTCACTGGCTCATTCTTTGATCCAATTGTCATTACGACTGTTTCACAATGGAATGCCATTGGAGATAACCAAGATTTAATGAAGAAGACTTACCAATTAGGAAGTAATATTAGTTTTTCTAACGCTGACTGCGGGGCTGGCTTTAATCCTATTGGCTCTAGCCTAAGTCCTTTCCACGGAGAATTTAAAGGTAACGATTATACTATTAGCGATATCAACTGTAGTGAAACGGCGGGAGGTGAACCTCTTGGTCTTTTTAGATCTGTTGCAGCTACTTCCCAAAGCTCTGGCGGAAGTATTGTAGACTATGACCTATTTGACTATTCAAATTCAAAGGCCCTCTATGTGGACAATGTTCATTTTGATACTGATCAAGGTGAAATTGGAATCGTTGCCGGGAAAGTTATAGACGATGGAAGTGCCGGATCTGGTCATGAACATCGCTTTGCTACAAATTTTTCAAAAATCCATGTAGTTAATAGCTCCGTTACGCAAAATGGAAATTTTAGTATTGGCGGACTTATTGGTGATATGAACTTATCAAATGAAGAGTCAGGTGTGACATTATCGAGTTTTAGTAATGGAGATATAGTACATACTGGAACCAATGGTAAAACAGGTGGTCTCTTTGGATTTATACACGGCACACTGGCAGTTAGCGATACAAGACTTCTAGACTTTGCTGTTTTAAATTTTGAAGGAACTATTGACTCAAGCTCCAATGATGGAACCGGCGGGCTTGTCGGAAATCTAACTCATAATAAAATGGAGATGGCCTATGCCAGTGTTGATAGTATCGACATAACTGGAGCAAGTAGAACCGGCGGAGCCGTTGGTTATATATACGGTGGAATGATTAGAGATTCCTTCGTAAAAGCAGACGTCACTGGAAATGATTTTGTGGGCGGCTTTTCTGGCACGGCAAATGGAAGTGCAGTGAAGCTAAAAGGAAACTATACAGAAGGTACAGCTCATTGTTTAAATGCCGCTTGTACAGTGGCAGGATTTTCATCTGAGGCAGCCACGTCCCCAGAGATGCAACAAAATATTGCGAATATGACGACTTCTTGTGCCACTACATGTACTCAGAATGAATTTGGGCCAGCCACCTTTGTTCTAGGTGGCGGCACACTTAACTTTCAAGTTGGTGGGACTGATTCCGGTGGTCTAATTAAGGCCGTTACACCTTTAGAACTTTTAGATCAGAATGCTATGGACATATATGGCCTAGTTCAAGGAGACCCATGGATTCATTTCGACGGCGATGCCCCTCGCCTTTTCTGGGAAATTTACCCTGAGTTTTTATACAATAATTAGATGATTACTCAAAGTACTTGATACCAAATTGATAGACACTATCCGAGATTTTTTTTATCCATCTAATTTCCGACTTTATTGACTCGAGTTCCCCGATCTTTACTGTGACCAGATCCCCTTCTTTTAGCCCTAGGTCTTCAGTGATAACAACTCCAGCTCCACCGTAAGCTTCACTATAAGCTAGACCCACATGATCTTTGCTGAATTCCTCATGTCCCTTACAGAACCACACAACTGTATTTTTATCTGGGGTAAATCTTATGTTTTTTCTTTTCACTTCTACTCCAAGTATCTATTTTTTAAATTAATTATCTTTTAACAACTCATGCCCTTTTTCAGTCAGGAGTTTCCATGGAATAGAAGTTTCCGTAGGGTCGAACTCTTTTCTTGGAAGCGGCATTAAGATTTTCATTGGATAATAATAACATAGAAATAAATATTGTTTCCTAAACTGTTAGAAAATCCGCTTCAACTTGAAAATCAAATTTAAGCGGAATAGTCCATTTTTTTAGAGCTCTAGGTCAAAGCCAACAAATTCTCTCGGTCAATAACGTATTAAATAGCTTTAATTTCATTAGTAGTGTTAAATCCCTCTACTTTATAAAAAGGTGGAGAAAATGAGCAAATGTATTTTAGTCATTGGTGTTAGAAGACGGTGCTACCAAGCAGCTCTTGAATTAGGCCATGAAGTCATTCTGTGGAGCGATGGAGAACTAAAAAAAGCTAGAAAAAAAAATCTCTCTGGATGGATTGAAGAACCTTATTCGGAAAGTTTACCAGAACTTAGTGAATCAGTTGTAGAGCAGCTAAAAACCTTTAAGATTGACCGTATCGTGGCAAATACTGAGGAAACGGTGATACTTGGGGCGCTTGTTAGAAAACATTTAAACCTCAAGCATATTGCCGTTGATGTAACCGATAGATTTCATAATAAATGGATTATGAAAAATTACGCCGTTAAAAATGATATCCCCATCACGAAGTACAAGCTAATTGAAGAGACAACAAAACCAGAAGAACTCGCAGAGCATTTAGGTCTTCCCTTGGTCATCAAACCAGTCAGCTCTTCTGGTGCCAGAGACGTAAAAATAGCTAAAACAATAGAGGATATAAAATCCTTTTCTGCCCCCGGACTTCTTGCTGAAGCCTTCGTAACAGGTTCGGAGGTAAGCGTAGAAACCTTTGTAAAGGATGGAAAACCTATCTTTCACAATATTACGGGATACCTTCATCAATGGAGAAAGTCCGTGGTACCGGCACAGTTAGAGAGCTCTTTAAAAGCGAAAATCTTGGAGACAAATGACAAAGTCGTAGAAACATTTGGCGTTGACCGTGGAGTTACTCATGCTGAATTTTATTTAACAAAAGATGGACCTGTCTTTGGAGAGATCGCCATTAGACCTCCCGGTGGCTATTATATGGAGCTTATTGAAAAGGTTTATAATTTTGACTCGTGGAAGCTCTATATAAATCTGAGTTGCGACGATCTGGTAGAAGAGTTCACTCCTACTGAAAAAGGATGTGCCGCTGTTTACATGATGCATCCGGGGGCTGGTAAAATCCGTTCGATAAATGGAGTCAAAGAAATAAAAGAAAAAATTAAAGGCATTTTTGATTTTTCTCTAAGAAGAGAAATTGGTGATATTATCTTACCTCATGAGAGCACAAGTAATGAAGTTGGGCATATTTTATTTTGGTCACCAACGAGAGAGCAGCTTGACGAAGACCTGGCTTTTATTGAATCGACATTTATAATTGAAATGGAGTAAGCATAAGTTCTCCTAAGTAATTTACTATGCAATTATAGTAGATAAACTTTATTTAAGAATATACAACGCGTAAGGTTTTAACTCTTTCTCTAATTCAATTTGCTGTTATTCTATTATCACAACAAATTTAACAGGATTAATCATGAAGAAACTATTGGCCCTCCTATCTCTACTCGCCTCAACCACCACTTTTGCTCAGATCGCTTCCGGCTCATTATTTAGAACGACTCGTTCGGAAAACCCAGGGGTCCTACAAGAAAGACCCGCGGCGACTTTTGGTACGATTTTCAAGCTCGATAAAGTTGAAAAATCTCAAGAAACAACGGGAGCTATTTCGTCTTCAAAATCTGAAATTGATATTAAAACCCTTAGCTTTTTCTATGGAGGAAAAGGTGGCAAAGGATTTACAACAGAGATCTCTGGTGAATTGGCCAGTGGTGAAAAAGTCGATAATGTTACAACTTCAGGAGTTGTCGAAAAACAGACAAGTGAATCAGATCTTACTTTTTTAAATGCCTCTATTGGGTTTATGAATCTTCTAGGAGTAGGAGTGATATCTGTTAGCAATGAGAATACACAAACCAGCACACAAGGAGGGAGCAGCGCTTCGGAATTGGAACTTATGATCTACACCGTAGGTATAAAATACAAACTCGGATTAGACTTTGGGCTCTTTTATCAACATGCGCCCCTAGACACTGCGGGCGGAGAGATTGATATGTCTCGAGTGGGTTTAGGGATTGGTATCAAAACGAAATCCTTTCACGTGGAAGCAGCTTATGTAAAAAATCTCGAAGATGAACGAGAAGAGTTAGGGGGCGGTTCAGGGGCAGGACAAAATGTGGCGATTCATAGCCCGGCCAAGCTCATGGGGACTTTTGAATTTAAGCTAGGAAGCCTCACCTTAGGAATCACTTCAAACTACTATATGGAAGGATTCTTCGATTTTAATAATCTTATGTATTACGCCATGGTCCTATCGGCCAATAAGGAGAATAGGCTTGAAAATAGTTTTAACTTCTCTCTTGGTGGAGAAAAAGGACATTCCTTTAGTGGCGGAGTGACCATCGCCTCAGTTGAGAGTACTGAATCTCCTCCTACTCTCTTAAGTGGACAAAAGTATAAAACGACCACTGATATCTTCAGTGCAAGTGTTAGCTATTCTTACGCTTTTTAGACTTTATATTCAGGTAGTCGCTGTACCTGAGTAAACGACTTCCCTCACCTATTCTTTTAGTCCCCAGATAAGGATTTAAGATGGTGAAATTATTGCACTCTACCAATATGCCGCAGTGTCCATAGAATAGTAATATGGGAAGTCCCGAAAAAACGAAATTCTCCATATCAATGAAAGTAAAGATTCTATCTCTACTTATTTTACTTCTATTAGTATCTGTTGGTGCCTACGTTTTTTTCGCCATTGAAATGTTTTACAGCGATAAGACTAGCTATATTTATGAAACGTCTTTAACTAGAGCAGAATCTCTTTCTCAATTAACTCTTAATACAATTAATAATTCTTCCAAGGACTCTCTATCACTTGCACTAATCAGTAATACGAACCCTAAACAGCTCCAAGAATTACTTAATACTGATCCTAATATTTTAATGTTTGTGGCCTTCAACAAAAGTAAGCAAGGCCTATCCGAAAGAATTAGGGTTCTTAATGAAACTGTATGGGATGAGCTAGAGCTACAAAGTAAAATTAAAAAAGAAGATATTTTTAAGAAAAAAATAGAAGATCTTATTCCTAAAAAATTCGAAAAGAATTCTCCTATTCAAATTTTCTCATCTTCTTCGAATCTTAAAATTCCTTCGATTTCCATGGTTGTCTCAAACCCTAAGGCCAGCGAGTACTACCTTTGCGTTTTAAGTATCTCAAAAATTATTGATCAATTTAAAAAAGATAAAGTGTATACCAACGAACTTCTCGATAATCAGGGACTCTCCTATCTCGATGATAGAACTCATTCTAATTTAATTGAAATTCTTAAAGGTAATATCCCAAAAGGAACCAAAGAAATAGTCGATGCCAAAGGTATTGAAAGCCTCGTAAGTTTTGTTAAGATACCAAGCCTAAATATGACGTTCTTTACGACAATAAAAAAAGAAAAGGCCTTTCTCGCGACAAAGACGCTTATAAGTAAAAGTTTATATTTTGGGATACTGCTTTTGGCGATATGTATTTTTCTTGGTGTCCTTTTCTCAGCCTCAATCACTCGTCCGATAAATGCCCTAGTCCGTGGAACCCAATTCATTGCCAACGGTGATTATGAACAAGAAATTCAAATAAAAACTAATGATGAGCTTGGCCTTCTTTCTGCTTCATTTAATTTTATGAGTGGTGAAATAAATAGCTTACTCAAGAGTAAAGAAGTCATTATTGAAGAGCTTAGAGAAGCCAAAGAAAAGATAGAAGACTACTCTAAAAATCTAGAAGTTATGGTTAGCCAAAGAACTCAAGAATTAAAAGAGGCCAATGATTTTCTAGACACAATGATTAACTCTCTTGATCAAGGATTAATGGTTTTTGATAAAGATAACCTCTGTCACGATGTATATACCAAGGCCTGTGAGGATATGTTTGAGATTAGTCCTGGTGGCAACAAGTTTAGTGATGTTCTTGGGTTTAAAGAAAGTAAGGAAGTGGAGACTTTTAACAAATGGTCTAAAAATATATTTGATGAAAAGATTCCTTTTGAGCACCTAACACCACTTGGTCCCCAAAACATTCAAGAGGGATCAGATTTTAATGCATTTGACTTTAAATATATTGGTCTTCAGTACTTCCCTATGAGAAATGAAGACAATAAGATTGAAAATATAGTTGCTGTTGCTACAAACAAAACTTCAGAAGTTCAGGCGAAAGAGGCTTTTAAGCAACAAGAGTCCTACGTCAATATGATTTTAAAGCTTGTTAATAATAAAAAACAGTTCGTCTCCTATATTGAAGAGTTCAAATCTCTTGTGCAAGATATGGCAAAGTATTTAGACGATAGTGAGAATGCTTTTAACAGTGATGGAATCCTTATTTGTCTACACTCGATTAAAGGGGGGGCCGGTCTCTTCTCGGTTCAAATAATTCAAGACAAGGCACATTTATATGAAAATGAAGTGATTGAGGTTAAGGAGAAGTCTCTTGAGGAAAGATTAGCTTTTGTTCCTAGGTTAAAAAGTATGATCCAAGACCTTCAAGATAGCTTTCATCTTTTCCTACTTGAAAGTAAAGAAATTATTGGCAATGTGATCGACAGTGAGAACCAAGTTCTTGAGATAAATAAAACACTTGTTGATAAATTTAACACAGCTCTCATTGGAAAAGATGATTCCGAATTGATTGATCTATATCATGAATACTTTATAAGAGAGCCTATTATAAACTATTTCTCTGCTTACTCAGATCTCGTTAAAGATGTCTCGGAAAGCCTTGGAAAGTCCGTATCCCCCCTTGTTTTTAAAGGCGGTGATACGAGAATTGAATATTCAAAACACAAGGAACTTTTCGGTGTCATGGTTCACGCATTTAGAAATAGTGTCGATCATGGGATAGAGTCAGAAGGTGAAAGAATAGAGTCAGGAAAACCTCCAGAAGGAAAAATCTTGGTAAACTTTTCACAGGATGAGAAGAATTTGAATATTGAGATTTCAGACGATGGTAGAGGAATTGATCCTGAAAAGATCCGTGAAAAGCTATCGGAGCTTGGGCTCGAATCTGACTTAGATGACTCTAAGGTTATCTATTGTATTTTTGATACGGAATTTTCAACTAGCGAAGGTGTCACCGAAATATCTGGCCGAGGAGTTGGAATGTCTGCCATAAAAGAGGCCATCGAAAAGGTTGGTGGTAGTATTGAAGTAGAGAGTAAGGTGGGTGAATGTACAATTTTTAGATTTACCGTACCCGCATAGGTCAGCTTATTCTTCCTTGTTATGTTTTTCCCAACAAAAGAGAATTTTTTCTTTGAGATCTTTTAACTCCCAAGGCTTAAATAGGTAGCTCGTCACTCCCACCTCAAATGCATTAACAATCTCATCCCTCTCTGTTTCTGAGGTATATAATAAAATAGGAAGATTTTTAAACTTCTCAGAAGACCTAACTAACTCTACAAGCTTAGTCCCTTTATGACGGGCCATATGTAAGTCGAGAATAATAAAATGAATCTCAAGCTCTGTTCCAAAGTTTTCTTTTAGCATCTCTGTGGCCTCCTTAACTCCAATCGAGTGAAGTACTCGGCCACTAAATCCCATCTTTTTAAGATGGTCTTTCAATAAACTATGATAGAAAGTCATATCGTCGACTACTAGAAAGTTTAACTCTTGAGGTATTGCTATATTGTTACTCATACCTACCTATCTTAACAAAGGTCGAGTTAAGAAGGAAATTTCTTTAGCTCTTTCTAGAAAATATTGTTACGATTTCATATGGTAATTGACTACTTATTTAAATTCGAAGACGGTAACGAACTTACCTTCAAGCTAGACACTTCGATCAAAAGAATCCCCTCAGATAAGGAATACCCAGAATGGGTACAGCTCGGCTGCCATCAATGCTCGAACTGCCCTTTAAAACCTGAAGATTCACCACTATGCCCAGTCGCTTTTGAACTTTATGAGTTGGTGGATAAGAATAAAGATAAGCTTAGCTATGAAACCGCTAGGGTTGAAGTAAAAATGGAGGAAAGGTCTTATTTCAAAGATACTGACCTTCAAAGTGGCCTTTTTTCTTTGATGGGTCTTTTGATGGCCAATAGTGAATGTCCACATCTTAAGTTTTTAAAGCCTCTACAGAAGTTTCACCTTCCTTTTTCTAGTATTGAGGAGACTCTTTTTCGAAGCTCCAGTGCTCATCTTCTAAAAAAGTATTTCGATAAAAAGAAAGATAATAGTGTTGTGATCGACTTAAATGATCTTAAAGAATCCTATCGAAATTTAGAAATTGTAAATGTATCAATACTTGAAAGGATTAGATCTATCTCTAAAGGTGATGCAAATAAAAACGCCATAGTTGCTCTCAATATCTTTGCACAAATGTTTTCAGCTGAATTTGATAATGATTTAGAAATGATTGAAGATATTTTTAAAAATGATTAATTATTACTTATAAAAAATCGCAAGTAACTTTTCTTTTACTACTTCTTTACTAAAAGGCTTTATAATATAGTTACTCGCCCCTTCTTCAATGGCCGTCATAATAATATCTTTTTCACTTTCAGTACTCACCATCAATACCGGGACATCTTTAAATGTTTCATTTGCCCTTATCATTTTTAATAAAGTAATTCCGTTACATTTTGGCATGTTGATATCAGATATAATCAATTCAAAGGGCTCATTGGCCTGTGCTTCAGCCTTGATAACATCCCAAGCCTGATTTCCATCCCCGGCTTCTAAAACGTTTTTAAATCCCATTGAGGCCAGAGCAGTTCTCATCATTTTTCTAAGTGATGGCATGTCATCGACGATCAGGATTTTTAATGTTGGAGATAAAGTGACTTTTTGGTTCATAACTTCCTTTATTATAGTTCTAATTAAAATAGACTCAAGAGCTTTTTTTAGCGCTTAGAGTTATTAGTAAATCCCTCACTTAAGCTACTCATGAGGGAGCCTTGAATCTTATCTATGAAATCTCCAAGAAAGTCATAGTGAAGACTTAGGTTAACCATCCCATTTAAATCATGACTTTGAATTTCGGTTATTCCATCTTCAAGTCCCCACTTAGCATCCAGGTTAAAAGTTCTATAGTTATACCTTCCAAGAAATTCTATAGAGAGCTCGAAATTTTTAGCATCATATATTTTTCGGTGAAGAGAGTACTCAAGCTGAACTGCCATAGCGGACTGTTCTTTGACCACTACTTCAGCCTCTTCAATACCACCACTTATTCCATATTTAAGACCTACAAAAGCGCGCTGGTGAAATGTTTTAAGAAAGTAAGTAAGCCAGTTTATATTTTCAACTAATTGCCGACTACCATAGCCCAATAAGTCTTCTTCTTTTTTTAGTTTATAGTCTTTCCATTTTTTTTGTTCTACTTTGTTATAGTTAGGAAAGTTTTTAAGTAAGTTTCCAGGTAAATACCAATCACAAGACTCCCACCGAATTCCCAAGACAGCGTAATTAGTTTTAATATGGGTATGAGAGGCACCTAGTGATGTAAGTTTTAAAAGAGGAGCTTTATTAAAGTCCATTCCAAATAAAATATTGGTTTGACCTCCCCATAGTTTTAGGCGGGAAAAAGGTTTATAGCCTAGTAGAAACTGTAAGCTAGAGGTTTCAAGGTATTCTGGGTATCCTGAGATTAGAAAACCAAACCTGTCTAGCTCAAGATCAAAAGTCCAAGACTTTTTTTCCAAATGATTAACAATATTCAATCTATTGGCCAGTACCACAGAGCCCGAGGTGTCACCAAAGGCCCCAGTCTGGGTAATATTAAAAACAGTGGTTCCCCATCCCCCTTTCAAATAACTGGTTCTATGATGAGGCGAGACAAAAGGATCAAATCGCAATTCATCACCTTTTTTAAGCATGGAAAACTTTTTTTGTTTTGGGTTATAACCTCGGATCTTATTATAATAACGTTTTCGAGAATCTTCAGTTCCAATCATTTCATAAGGTCTTTTATATTTAACAATATCCCAAAACATTTCATTATCTTTTTTAACTACATAGAGATTGTAATCATCCCTATTTTTCCTAGCCTCTATTTCAAGAACAATTTTTGTTCCAGGTATTAAATTGGAAA
>JAGSHJ010000352.1 GCA_023954595.1 Bacteriovoracaceae bacterium
CCTGAATTTTAAATTCAACATCAGTTGAGTTGACTAGAGACTTCCAGCGGATCATTGAATTTGTGGATGTTGTAACTAGGTGGCTTCTGATTATAGGGGTTTTAAATTCGCTCTCTTTTAAAACTGGAAGAAGGTTCAGATCAATAAGGACATTCGCTGGCCAGATTTGGCGAAGGGTTTTACGCGCTTTGCCTAAAATTTCCTTAGGTTTTGCATCGTCTTCTATTATAAGCACAATATTTAAATCACTCTGTCCGTAGACAAAGTTCTTGTCTTGAAGATTAGACATTAAATAGATGTCTTTAACTTCAGGGTGAATTTCTGTCAGGTTTGCTGCTCGCTTTATGGCCAATGCATATAGGCCTTTTAAAATAAACCGCGCAAAAGGAAGCGCACTGATTAAAGTGATGAGCCATTGTCTTAGATTCTTCATTTTGAATAATTTTACACGAATTCCTGAGTAAAGCACGTATTTCATACACTAAGAACGCACGGGGTCAAAAAGTTACTGACTTGACGGATGCGGTGTAAGGGCCTACAGATTAGAAATACACTAAATCTAGGAAGTTTATGGAAAAATATTTGGTAATCGTGGAATCACCCACAAAAGCAAAGACTATTCGCAAGTTCCTGCCTAAAAACTACATTGTAGAAGCGAGTATGGGCCATATTAGGGACCTGCCTCAATCAGCTACGGATATTCCAAAGGCTCTTAAAAAAGAAGATTGGGCCAAGCTGGGCGTGAATGTTGAAGAAGATTTCGCTCCTTTATATGTCGTTCCTAAGGGAAAATCGAAAATAGTCCGCGAACTTAAGAAAAAAATGAAAGAATGTGACGCTATCTATCTCGCGACCGATGAGGACCGCGAAGGAGAGAGTATTTCTTGGCATCTTCTTGAGTTGTTGAAACCAAAAATTCCAGTAAAACGAATGGTTTTTCACGAAATTACGAAAGCTGCTATTTTTAAAGCACTAGAAGAAACTAGAGAAGTTGATGAGAAGCTCGTTAGGGCTCAAGAAGCTAGAAGAATTCTAGATCGTCTATATGGTTACACTTTATCTCCTCTAATTTGGAAGAAGATTGCTTACGGACTAAGTGCCGGTAGAGTTCAATCAACCGGACTTCGTTTCATTATTGAACGTGAGAGAGAGAGAAGAAAGTTTGTTAAGTCTAGTTACTGGGATCTGAAAGCAGAAGTTGCTAAAAGTGACGCAAGAGCATTTGAGGCCAAGCTTTCTACTGTGGATGGAATGAGAGTCGCTTCTGGTAAGGACTTTGATTCAGATACAGGAAAACTTGCAAGACAAGACGTAAAACATATCCAGATGGACGAGGCCAAAGCATTGGCCGAAAAACTTGCTGATAAAGAATGGAAAGTTTTATCTGTTGAGGAGAGAGAATCCACAACTAGACCAACTCAGCCATTCATTACATCAAGTCTTCAAATGGAAGGTGTAAGAAAGCTTGGGCTTTCAGCTAAAAATACAATGAGAATTGCTCAAAGACTTTATGAAGAAGGTCTTATCACTTATATGAGAACAGATTCACCGAATCTTTCTAAAGAAGCTGTTAGTGGTGCTAGAGCAAGTGTTGAAAAACTCTACGGAAAAGAGTTTTTAAGTGACAAGCCTAGACAGTATGCTGCTAAGTCTAAAGGCGCTCAGGAGGCCCACGAGGCCATCAGACCTGCTGGAAGTGACTTCACTCATCCTGATGAAATTAACTTTGATGGTAAAGAAAAAGCTCTTTACGAGCTTATCTGGAAGAGAACTCTTGCATCTCAGATGAAAGAGGCCACTAAGTCCAATATGACTGTTAAGATCTCAGCTGATGGTTGTGAGTTTACGGCCAATGGTTCAAGAATCACTTTCCCAGGATTTTTAAGAGTATACGTTGAGGGATCGGATGATCCTGAGAAAGCGCTTGATGATAAAGAAGTTGTTCTTCCTAAGTTGGCCGTTGGAGATATTCTAAACCCTGCAAAAGTTGATGCTCTAGGGCATGAGACAAAGCCACCTGCAAGATTTACTGAAGCATCGCTAGTTCAACGTCTTGAGAAAGAAGGTGTAGGTCGTCCTTCTACATATGCTTCCATTATTGGAACGATTCAAGATCGTGGATACGTTAGAAAAGAGGGAAGTGCCCTTGTACCTAGCTTTACCGGTATGGCAGTTGTTCAGTTACTTGAGAACTACTTCTCTAAGTTTGTAGACTACGGGTTTACTTCGGATATGGAACAAAAGCTCGATGGCATCGCAGTTGGTGATGTTGAGTTCTTGGACTACATGAAGAAGTTCTATCTTGGTAAACAAGGTCTTAGAGAGAGCGTTGAAAAACAAGATAAGAAAATTAAGCCTGATGAATCAAGAACCGTCCTTTTGGAAGGCCAAAACGGAAAGGTTGAGATTAAGGTTGGTCGTTATGGGCCATATGTTATTTCACATGGAGAGGGATCTGCTGAAATTCATGCATCCATTCCAGAGGAAATCGCACCTGCAGATCTAAAGACTGAAGATGTTGATGAGCTTATTGAGCTAAGTAAACGTGGACCAGAGCCAATTGGAACTGATCCAAAGACTGGTGAGAGCGTATTCTGTCTTGTTGGAAGATACGGGCCTTACTTTCAGTTAGGTGAGAAGACCGAAGAGAATCCAAAGCCTAAAAGAGCTTCTATGCCAAAAGGAATGACTCCTAAGGATGCTGATATAGAAACAGCTCTGAAGTTGTTGGAGCTTCCTAGAGAGCTAGGTGAGCATCCTGAGACTGGAAAGGTGATTAAGGCCAATGCCGGTCGTTTTGGGCCATATGTTGTCCATGATGGTGATTTCCGCTCACTTAAGAAAGAAGATGATCTTTATAAGATTGACCTTGCTAGAGCTCTTGAAATCCTTGCCGAGGAGAAAAAGTCTCGAAGAGGTGCTACGGTTATCAAAGATTTTGGTAGAATTGAGAAATTGAAGAAGAAAGTTGCCATAAATGATGGAAAATACGGACTTTACATCAAAGCAGGTACTAAGAATATTTCTCTACCGGACGATATGAAAGACGCGGAAAAAGCTAAAAACTTAACTGAAGAGCAAGTTATTAAGATTGTTAAGGAGGCTCAGAAGAAATAATGACTCTGTCATTGACTTCTAGGCCTAAAAATACTAGATTGCTTAAGCATTTTATTCAAACATCAGGAAACTGTAAAAAATAGGAAAACACTATGAAAAAAGACATTCACCCAACTTATAGAGACGTACTTTTTCACGATATCTCTGCAGATTTTAAAATCGTAACTCGTTCAACTATCGAGACTAGAGACACTATCGAGCACGAAGGACAAACTCTTCCATACCTAAAAGTTGATATCTCTTCAGCTTCTCACCCGTTCTACACTGGAACTCAAAGAGTTCTTGATACTGAGGGACGTGTTGATAAGTTCAAGAAGAAATACGGAAGATAATTTTAAATTTAGTATTTCGAAATATAGAAAAGCTCCCATTTTGGGAGCTTTTTTTTTGCCTGCAGGTTAGATTTCGAAGCTTAGCTCTACTTTGGTTCCGTGGTCTTGTACGGCCTCTGATTGGGCCTTGGTCTCGATATCTATCTCACCACCAACCATGTCAAG
>JAGSHJ010000248.1 GCA_023954595.1 Bacteriovoracaceae bacterium
AGTTATCGGTCAATCTCTTTTTAAATTATAACTCTATTTTGTTAAAATTTGTAAACAAAATGTTTTCATTTACTAGAATTAATCTATAGTTTATGATTTATGCATAAATTTCAATTACTTATATTTGGACGTCTATAATGAAGCCTGTACTAACTACTCAACAAAAAGCTTTAAAGATTAACCTTGATTCAAGCATATACGGCACTTTTGCAGAGATCGGTGCTGGACAAGATGTTGCTGGAAACTTCTTCAAAGCAGGAGCCGCCAGTGGAACTGTGGCCAAGTCCATCAGTGCATATGACATGGTTATTAGTGATACGATTTATGGCAAAGAACAAAGCAAGCGCTATGTTTGTAAGTCTCGTGCTGAGAAGATGCTCAAGTACGAATATGACCTTCTGATTGAAAGACTCTCAAAAGCTTCCCCAGAGAGAAACTATTTTGCTTTCGCTAATACTGTATCGGCCAGAAACTACCATGGTACCAATGAGTCTCATGGATGGTTAGGTGTAAGGTTCGGTGGATCAAGTGATGATTGTAGTGAGTTGATTCTTCATGTGAGAATGCTCGACAACACTGCACAGCTACAGCAACAGGCCATAGGCATTCTAGGTGTAAACCTAATCTACGCGGCCTACTATCATGAAAACAATCTAGAAGAATTTGTTTCTTCACTAATGCATAACCTGACAAGAGATCGTATTGAAATTGATATGATCAGTGTTAAAGGGCATGCTTTTAAAGACTATGATAATCGTCTATTAAATCTTGAACTAGTTAAAACAGGCCTTACAGATGCAATCATGTTCGATTGTAATGGCCAAATTACTCTTGCTTCAGATGAGCTTTATAAGAAGGATATCCTTGTCGCTCGTGGATCTTACAGGCCACCTACAAGAGTTAACCTCGACATCCTTAAGACTGGGGTGGAGAACTTTAAAAAAGACACTGGGGCCACTGAGGTTGTTCCATTTTGTGAAATTACTATTCACAATCTTCGCTCTGGTGGAGAGTTAGCAAAAGAGGATTTTCTTGCAAGGGTAGATCTTCTAACAAGTATCAACTACAGAGTTTTAATCACTAATTTTCCACAGTATTTTAAATTAACAAACTACCTGTCTCGATTTAAAGCTAAGCATTTGGCCATCGTACTCGGTGCTTATAACTTCAAGCAGATTTTTGATGATGACTACAATCAAGTACCAGGTGGTAAACTAGAGGCCTTAGGTAGATTGTTCATGGAGAATGTTCATGTTTATCTCTACCCATACAGGGAGGAGCTTTCTACGGATGAGCTAATATCTCTAAAGAATATGCCAGTTCCAAAAAATGCAAAGCATTTAATTGAACATGTAAAGTCACTAGGACAAGTAAAAGATCTTGAGGGATACGATGATAGTATCTTGCATATCTATTCGAGAAAGGTCTTAAAGATGATTGTAAATAGCGAGAAGGGTTGGGAAGAGTTTGTTCCTGAGACAATCGCTAAAACAATTAATGATAAGTGTCTTTTTGGTCATCCTTGCTTTTTTGGTACTAAGGACGATTAGAACTTTTTCTCAGATGCAATTGCTCTGTCTATGCCTTTGCCTGAGTTGTGTGAGCGCATGATAAAGATCTTCTTTTGATGAACGAATTGCTCGTTTCCATCAAGAGTAGACCATGCTTGAAAGTATTGTTCTGTTTTCGTCTTTCTTAGCTCTTTCATGCAGGATAAAAACTTTAAATAGCTCTTCCCATCACAGCTTTGTCTCCAAGATTTTGCAAGTCTCTCTATTCCAGATTCAAAGTCTTTTAACTTGCTCTCAAAGGCAACATAGCTTTGACTATTTACCTTTTCTTGAATTTCCTTATTACTCAAGACATCAAGGCAAACATCTTCTACTACGATTTGTTTTGCTTGATTAACATCAAGGTGGTTTGGAAGGGACTTGTTTGACAGTACTTGCGCCACACAGGCGTTTTTAGCACTTATTAGAGAGTTTGAATTTTTTAACCACTGGTGGTCTTTAAGAAGAACTTGTTTTTTATCTTCTATATAGCTTTTAAAACTTTGCTGCGCCTTTTTTTTTTGCTTACCTTCTATTTCTTGTTGAGCACTCGCTAGCTTTCTTTCAAGCTTTTTCTGAATCTTGTCTTTTAAGAATAAGTACTCATGGCCATTCATGTTTTTGTTTGACGCTTGGTAAGAGTTTAGAACTTCAAAAGTTTCTTTTTTAAGGTACTGCTTTAGGCAACGATCAAGGTGAAGGTTTGAGTTCGCCTCACAAAATTTTACACGCTTCTCAACTGTTTTATTTATTGTAGGGGTGATGGCCATAAAGACTTGGTCAATTGCCTTGTGGGCGTCAGTCTTTACTGTTTCAAATTTATGCTTTGCCGCTAGCGTGTCTAACTGCGTTTTAGGTACTTTCTTGTCTTTGAAAAATTGGGTTAGGGATTCGCCTAAGTGGCGATTGTAACAAGACTTTGGATTGATATCGTTAATATGGCAATATACATAGATTTGCTTTGGGTCTTGGTGCTCTTCAAATTTAGCTACCGTACTCGCCGGCCCTCTACTTGTTTGTTTAACTAGTGCAGTTAAAAAACCTTTCTTATGGATGGCAGTTTTCTGACAACCGGCCAAAATCGCACCGAAGATTAAAAAACCTATTCCATTTACTAAAGTGATCGAAAGAATTTTTGGATATTTCATTAACTGCCCTCAATATGCTTAAAATATTTATCGGACTAAAACGATCAAACTTAAGTGAAATACTCTGAAATTAATGAAAAAGGATTAAAAGTAGTGTAAGCTTATGAAATTAGGAGACCATTTTGGAAGTACATATCATTGAGTCAACAAATATTTATCTCAACCTGGCACTAGAGCAGGCACTGTTTTTGGATTTGCCAGAGGGGACTAGAAGGCTTCTAGTATGGAAAAATAGCCCATGTGTTGTGATGGGTAGGTTTCAAAATCCATGGGTTGAGTGTGATCTTGAGTCAATGGTGAATAGTGGTGTTTTACTGGCTAGAAGACAAAGCGGTGGTGGAACCGTTTATCATGATCTTGGAAACCTCAATATATCCTTCATGGATTGGAATGACTCCTATGATAAAGACAATAATAACCAAATTATGATCAATACTCTTCAGGCACATAACCTCAATGCCTTTGCTTCCGGTAGAAGTGACCTTCAACTCGAAACACCTGAAGGTAATAAAAAAATATCAGGTGCGGCCTTCAAGAAGAAGAAAGATCGATCACTTCATCACGCTACAATGTTATTAAATGCGAATTTGGATAACCTAAATGCCTATTTAAGGCCAAAGTTTGCACAAGACCAGGTTCAGACCAAGGCCATAGCCTCCGTAAGGTCAAAAGTTGCAAATACTGAAATCGATGAAGAGGTGTTCAAGCAGGATTTAGTTAAATCATTTGAAAGCTTTTATGGATCAAAGGCCACTATAAAGTATTGGAGCGAGAGTGAGGTTTTGGATCTCGTTGAAAAGGATACGACTTATCTTGAACACCTAAAATCTTGGAAGTGGATATGTGGGGAGACCCCATTGTTTAAAACGAAACTTACAATCAAAGATTGGGACATAGATATCGCTGTTAAAAAAGGTATCATTCACGAAATAGATCTATCCCATCCGTCATTGCATCCATCTTATCTGGATGAGCTTAAAGAAGGCCTTACAGGTCTTCTGTTGCGTTCTAAAGAGTTAAATGATGTGTTTGTGCAGGAGAATGTTCCGGAGAGCTACTTGGAAGCTGCAAGCGAGTTAAAAGAGCTATTAGCTAGCTCGTTTGTAGATGATTTTTCAAGATTTAGTTAGTGAGCGATACAGGTCGAGCAGCCGCCGGCCTTTGCTGGTCTAGTGGCGTCTTTTAATTCCCACAAGTCTGAATACTTATTGTTTATTGCCTCACATGCAAGCTCGATCGTTGCATACTCTTTTTGGTAAACTTCATTATTATCGTCGTCTAGTACCGTAACATAGTAAACGAAGGAGTCGTCTAGGATGTCTGGGCTCGCTCCGAATGTTATGATGGCCTTGAGATTTTCATGGGAAAAAGAACAAAAGGTCCAATTTTCAGGTGTTATTTCCATTTTTATTGCTAAATCCTTAATATTAGAAATATTTTTCTTGTCATACATAGCAATTTAAGTGTAAGTTAGCAATCTTTAAAGATAAGAGAAACGAATGGAGGACATATGGCAAAGGGGCCAAGAGTTATCATTACTTTGGAATGTACTGAAGCTAGAAAAATCGGCAAAAGCCCATCTAGATACACAACTACCAAGAACAAGAAGACTCATCCAGAAAGATTGGAACTTAAAAAGTACAATCCTGCTTTGAGAAAACACACTGTTCACAAAGAAATCAAGTAATTAGCCAAAAGCTTGGGTCGCTCGCAAGAGCGACCAAGATGGCATCTTAGATGAAAGATTTTAAATTTTCTTTCGAACAACTCGTTCAATTTTCGAATTCAGATCCTTACTCATTTGTTCCTGAACATCTTCAGTTCTTATTGGAACAACTTCAATACCAAGAAAAGACTTTAAACTTTCCTGCAATAAATAATGACGTTGGTGAGCTTTTAGCATTCTTTTTGGGCGGTCAATCTCCTAAGAAGATCTTTGAAATGGGCTCCGGCTATGGCCATAGTGCCTTTTGGTATTTTGTTGGGGCACATGCAAGTCTTGAAGAAGTTGTGCTTACTGAAAAGCGAACAGACCTTAAAGATGTTTTTGATAGTCTTCCATGGCCTATGAATTGGAAGAACAGGATGAGCTACGTTCAAGGTGATGCCTTTGAAGAGCTTGATAGAAGG
>JAGSHJ010000374.1 GCA_023954595.1 Bacteriovoracaceae bacterium
ATCCACTTCGATCACGAAAGGTCGTCTTTAAAATCATGGTTTGATGAAAATTTTTAGAAAAGCAAAGAAACTATAAACACGGTTTTTATATAAACCATTAGAAAAAGAAACAGGAGATAGATTATGAGAACGATTGTTGCAGGGCTATTATTAATTGGCTCAACTTCATCCTTCGCAATAGGAGAATTTAACGTCCTTGGAAGAGTAGCTTTTGAACAAAACTGTGCCGAGGAAAATCTCATGTTCCATAAAACAGAAGCAAGAGTTGATGACTTCAAAGAGAAGTTCAAGGGTACAGGCCATGCCTTCTTGATGGCAGACTTAGGTTTAAATTATTTCATTAAAAAAGACACTTCAACGATAGAATTTCTTGATTTGCCTGATGGAACAGTTGGTGTTCAGCAATATAGATGCAAGTAAAACACTAGGTTCTTGAACGACGGATTTTTTCGAAAACATTGAAAATCAAAATACGGGTCAAAGGAAACTTTGGCTCTTTTTCTTTGAGTAATAAGACAAAGCTTGCTGAATAGAAAGTCTGCGAAAGCCAAAAGTAGTACCCACGGAGTGAAGCATCAAAATTACATTGGCTTCCATTCCAATTCAAATTCTGAAATAAACTTAGAAGCGAATGATCTCTAGGGGGCTACTTGTAGCTTGAGCTGCCGCCACCATTGGAGTGGTACTCTGCACTTCCATGGGGAGAGGAGGAATGTCCTCATTCAGGTTTTGAACCACGCCTGCTGCAATCTCTCTTTTGCATTCCTTGACTTTTGAAACGACAGCTCCAGGGGAACAATATTTTCCCTTAAAAGTTTAAGTTGTGAAAGACGAACTCTTTCAGCGGTAAGGTCGCGCAATTATATTTTCTATAAGCTTTCTTTGTAGCGGTCCCTACATATGGGGGCGTCGAATGAATAGTATTTTGAGCATATTTTTTCGACTAAATTCTTATCAAACTTTTGTTTGTGGCAATCGACATCAAATGATGCCCTCATTTCTTCTTCAGCTACTTTAAGCGCCAAGCCCTTGTTGATATATTTAACGACTTCTAGTTTTGTCTCTGTCTCTTTTTGCACCTCTTCTTGTAGTTTTTCTTCCTGATAACTGGCAGATCTACAGTTCTCATTGTATTGCTCACATTCGTACCGAAATAGCTTTATGGCCCCTATGATTCTCTCCTTAACTTTTTTATGGCCCCTTAAAACAGCTGTGTAGAAGTCCAAAACCTTGGGAATGCTTAATCTAGACTTTTGGATCTTTTCCAATTTTCTAGTGTTCACAATGCAGCTTCTAATATCAGGTTCGCTTAGTGATAGTCTAAAGGCCTCCGTGACAGATTGTAATTGCTCAATATGTGGCTTCAGTTGGTCGTTGAGATTTAGTTCAACTTGACCACCTTCATCACAAGACGATGAAAATGCTGAAAAACTATACATGGCCAGAAAAATAGACACTTTAACTATACGAAATTGCATTATACCCACCTGTTTAAGTTGTTGTATACCAGTTACCATGCAAAGCGGAAGCCAAATATTCCTATCGTTATTATATCATGTTGTGGAAGCTAGGATCTATTAATTTCAAGAAAGTTCAAAACTTTAAGAATACCTACCTCAGAGGGATCAACCTTTAATTAGTGAAGATTATTCAATTGGGCTATTTATTAATCTAATTAATGGCAAAATAGACCTTTGTAACCTTAAGTTAGGGGAGTTGTATTAAAGGCCTATTCTTATCTTTATTTATTTGTTTATGTGGGAACCTAGTGGCGAGTGAGGACTTTTCAGTCGATGTAATCCATTCGATTCCTCAAAAATATCAAGTATCTGAATATGCTCACACGCAAGAACTTAACCTCGTTTTACTACAGGGAAGTTGGAAGATATCCCAAATATATAAAAGGTTTGAAAAATTACGTTCTATTTATAAGCAGTGTAATATTGGTGTGACCATTGAATCGTTGCGTGAAGTTCAGTGGAAGTATCCTTCTAAGGGCCTGTATTACGATTTAAACAACTCTTTCAGTAATAGGTACTATGATGGCACTCTACAACTGTTAGCGGATTTAAACATTAAGCAAAGACCCCTTGTGTTGTTTATTGACTCATTCGATGAAGAGATAAATAAATTAGCAACATCCTTTCCTCCAAGTTCTATTGAGAAAGACTCAATAGCATTAAATACTTTTTGGATCACTGATCTTGTGAATGAAGCTAAATACCTTGAAGCCGAACCAGATGATTATAGTGTCTTTGCACATGAATTGGGACATATTCTTTTAAACGATAGTCACGAGATAGGCTATGAGTCCAATCTTATGCATTCTAAACTAACTAGATTAAATGGTAAACTTACACCTAAGCAGTGTGAAACAATGAGAGAGAGGATCTCTTCTAGAGAGATTCAAAATATAAACTAATTAGTATTTAAAGTATTAAAAAACCTTTGCAAGTAAGGTTTGTGCCTTAAAGTGGGATGTGGAGAGTGAACAAAGATCCATTCTAGGAATTGAGTACTTGTCCTGAATCTGGTCTTTTGAATATCCCTTTATAAAAGAAAAGGCCGCTCTGTAACCTGCTTTTTCGGCCAGCTCCTTAGTTTGTTCAGTAAAGTGTTGCTCTTTACCAACAGGGTAGGCAACTGTTCTGATCTCTTGGTCCAGCTTTTTTTCCAATAATGCTTTCGAATTAACGAGCTCTCTTTCTTGCTCTTCTAAAATTAAATTTGCCAAAACATTGTGGCTCATTGTGTGAGAGCCAATCGTGATATTGTTCCTGGATAGTTCTTTGACTTGATCCCAGTTCATAAATTCTTTCTGAGATAAGTCTTCAATCTCTTCAAGCGGTGTTTGAACTCCAAGCTTTGTGTGCCATTGCTGTAGGAAATGTCCTGTCTCGTTCAATGATTGTAATTGGTAATGCCAGCAAAGGTAGCATGTCGCCATATCTCGATCAGTTAATTGAGTTAGATCAAACCACTTCTGTGCAATACAAACGGCCTTGACTGTTGCGTTTTTAACAAAATAAGCAAGCAAGTCCCACCAGGCAACTGAGGTCCTATCGACTTGATTGTATGGGATGAAAAAAATTGCTGGGATATTAAAAGCTTTGAGGATTGGATAGGCGATTTCGTAATTATCAAGGTAGCCATCATCAAATGTTAAAACGACTGTCCTGCGCTTGAGTGGTCTATTGCCCTCTAGGTGTTGTATTAGGTCTTCTTCGCCAAAAATGTCATAGTTTTTCTTAAACCATTTAATCTGTTCGTAGAAGATCTCCTCTGTGTGAGTGAAAACTTTAGTATTGAATTGAGTTTCAAGTGGATTACGATAAAGTCTATGATAGTTAATTACATAGAGATTGCTTCTGTCGATATTGTTTAACGTTTCGAGCAAACCTAAAGAGTCCATGGCCTTTGATAGAAGTATCTTTTTACCTTTCATGCCTTTCCTCCA
>JAGSHJ010000119.1 GCA_023954595.1 Bacteriovoracaceae bacterium
AACAAAGGGCAAGTGTTACAAACTTCATAGTCATCCTAGATCGTTTTAGTAGAGGTCTTTGAGTTTGCCATTCTTAATTTTCTATTAAAAAGGCGATCTCTTTGATTTAGGTATTCCTTCACGTTTTCAATAACCGCTTTCCTTTGCAGTCCTTCTGTATCGTTTGGTAAGTTGTTGGCAATCTCTTTGCTAATACTTACATATTCTAGAACTAACATATTCATAAGTGACTCATACATCTGGTCGATATTTTTATCACTTGTGGTCTTGTCCGTGTTTTGGTTGTCCAAATTGTATTTGAACGTTAAGTTTGCAAGCTCTTCTCTTTTAGCTGAGTATAGTGATTGCAGAATCCAAATAGCGTTCTTCACTGACCAAGTATAGGCCTGAAGCGCAAATGAGGATGCTTCTTGCTTTTTATTTTGTTGTAAAAATAATACTTCCCAGTGTCTTCTAAGATTGTCTCTTAATTCGTCCGTGTCATAGATATCTTTTTGGCGAAACAGCTTTGTGTTTCTTGCCAATGTTTCCATGACGGATTCACCATCACGTTTGAGCTTCTTATACTTGTTTGAAAGCTTTTGTACTTTTTCATGCGTGATAGGCACATCTGCCAGATCCATTGCTGCAAGCTTATTAGTCATCTTCTCCATGAATACAAATCCACGGCCTACATAATAGTCTTTTCCAGGCTGTTCATTTTCCTGATCAACTACTACATAAGGATGATCATTGAAAAACTGTGCTGTTTTTCTCCAAATATATACTTGAAGAGCATGTGTTCTCTCAATTTCATCTTCTAGAAATTTTTTATAGCGAGCATCTAAGTTTGTATTAAACTCTAGAGTGCCTTTTACATTTCTGAGATACCTCTCCATTTCTTCCCAAGCACTCTCTGCTGTAAGAGGGAACATGAATTGGTTTTCCATCTGCTCGATTCGACCCATACGTGCTGCAAAAACCATACTCTCTTCATAAGCGATCTGCATGGCCTTAAATGAACTCATTCTAGAGCTCCAGTCTTCATGAGGACCGACTGCTGGAATCTTTGCTATACCAGATTGTTTTGTAGAGACCTGGTCCATGGCTTGGGCGATGAGAAGATTTTGGTCTTCTTCCATCGTTAGGCTATCTACTACATTTATGTATGCTCCACGAACTTTACCTACTGCCCACATGGCATGAGGGTTCATTGGCTGAGAAATAAAATAAAATGTGAATGGCCCATAGATTGCCATGGCCACAGAGAAGCCTAGGTTCTCTTTTACTGTGTTTGCAAACCAAACAAATCGACCCCAAGTGTGCTTTTTAAAGATTCCAAATAAGTTATTTATAGGACGTTTTTTAATAACATCTAATTTAACTTTGGCGTCATATAGAGCAACTGGAGTGTTATAGAGAAGACCATTAAAATTATGGGCACGACTCTTGGTTCTGAGAATTTTCTTTCTTACTTGCTTTAGACTTGAGAATACTCTTTGTCTTTCATCCCAATTGAGAACTGGGTCTTTTTCTACTCTGTGTATCTCGTTGACAATATTTACAAGTGCCGGGTCTTTTCTTCTAAGTTGTGCCCCGATAAATAATTCGGAGTCTTTCAAGAATGCATTAAGAGTCGACTCAATCAGAGCGATTCTCTTAGTTTCACTCATCCCGCTTTCGGCCTGCTCGTATTGAACATGCAAGATGTTATATAGGTGATTAATAAATGGTGAGCTTGGTTCCATGTTTATGGAATTATAAAAAACAGATTGCCCATCAAGAGATTGGGCCGCATAAACGAATTCACCGTCTTGATTGTAGTAATCATAAGTTTCGTGAACACTATCTTCTAGATTTACTTTTTTCCAAAATACATAGTATCCACTCGTGAGACTTGAGAGTTGAAGGTGTGCCGTTAGGTTTCCATCAACCCAAAAGTTGTAGCCAGAGAATCCATTAAAATTATGGATCGCCGCTGCGTCAACGCCTTGTGACTTAAATTTCTCTTTTTCAGAGTCAAATTTAAGAAGGTCGGCCAATCGCACTTCCAGGCTTTCGGCCGACTTCATCACGAGGTCTGAGATTTCTATTAACACTTTTGGTTGCATCGAAAATCCAGTTTTATTGTTGTGTTTGGTTGTAACTCGCTCCCATGGCCACTGTACCTACAGGTGGTCTCAGAGTAAGATTATCCGCTTCATTATCTGCTCTAGTAAAAGAGATACCGTGGTACTGATGAGATGCAATAATTCTTAGTGCTTCCCAATGAGCACCTGGCTGCTTGCATGCCTCAGTGATCAGTTCACTATATTGTGAAACTTGATTCATGTTCGCAGCAGGCATTGCCGCTTGAACTGGGTCTGTGTTTACGATCAGGCCAAGCTCGGTTGCAAACAAGATGTTTTTAGCATTCTCTAGAGCAGGTAATACTTCCTGTAGAGCCTTCACTCTTGTAGAAGGAGAGTTTGGAGTCATGTATCCAAATAGTGAGCCATAGTGGTGAAGTTTATTCTCCCACTGGGCATCTCCGCTTCTAAGTGCAGCTCTTAATTCTTTAATAATTGGAGCTTCCTTATTTGAGTGCATTCTATCCACATAGCCATAAAGAGGTTTTCTCTCTGCTTGTAGATCAAATTGAAGTTTATCTACACTTCTGTTGTTGGCACCCAAAAAGTTTCCATAGTAGTTCAAAAATTTGGCCAGAGACACACCACCATCTTTAACAGCACGCTTTTCAGCTTCCATACTGTTTTTGATTTGTTGGTAGTGAATGAGCTCATGTCCCGCTGTGTACAATAATGTGAAAGGGTTCAGTTCCTTTCTCATCCAGATGTAGATGTCGCTATTGCTAAGCAGTCCGTGGGACTTTCTCTTTTTAGCAAAACATTCACCTGCAAACTCTCTAGAGCAAAGTTTTAGCTCTTTAAGTTTACTTGTCTCAAGGATCGAAATCCTGTCTGGGCGATATTCATTCGTAAATACTTCTCTAAGTGATACTCCCTGCTCTTTAGCAAAGTTTTCAATGTTAAACTTTGCATATGGTGCCGTAGGCAGTAGTTCAATCAACGAATCAATTGAAAGATTAGGAGTGTTAATAAGCTCCTGGTATCTTGCAAGTCTTGGATACTTTTTAAAGTGCTCAGTTCTTTTTTGTGCCAAGAATAGCTCACGCTTTTTCTTGGATAGCTTTTGTGCCTGATCACTGATTGCAATCCAATCTTTTCTTGCAGCTTTTAATTCGCTATCAACAAGCTCACTTTCGACTAGATTTTGCTCGTTTCTCATCTCGTACTGAGAAGCTACTTTTACTTCTTTATCTCCATCTCTTTTACCAAGATATAGAGTTTCATAGTTCAGCTTTGTGACATCCGCCTCAAGACTTAGGAGATTCAAAAACTCATTTGAGCGATCTGCCTTCTTTAGACGTGCTTTTGCTGTCTGGCAGAAGTTCTCAAGAAGTCCTCTGATTGTCTCTTTACTCTTTACTCCAAGCAGTGCGTTTGGAAATTCCTGAGTTGCCGATTTTCTAAGCCTCTTTACCAAGGCCTCAATTGTTTTGCGCTCCTCAGTGGCAGCTTTAGTATTTGAAAGCCCGTATTGTTTGATTTCATCAATTAGAACCAAATCCAAAGCTCTTTCTTCTTCACTGTATTTTCCGTATGCCTTGTCCATGTCCAACACTCTTAGGTTGTCCATAAGGTCTCTTATACCCGCGAAGTATTTTTTATCTTCAATCAGGCGAGATAGGCGAGTGATCTCAGTTTGATTTCTGTTGATCACTTTCAGTCCAGCTTCGATTTCTCTTTTAGATAGTTTTGCCTCTAGAAGGTCTGTCGCTTTATAGATGTACTCGATACTTCTTGGGTGCAAGAAGCTCAAAATCTCTTTTAGCTGGCTCTTCATTGATTCAAGTAGGCCTGTTAGTTCACGAGCAGATGTTTCTTCTTTATTTAAAAGAGTATTGGCCTCTTTAAGCATTCTCGAAATTTGTACAATTTGTGCTCCAACAAATACTGGTATGTCACAAGTAAGCGGTTTAGGCTCTTCGCTCTTAACCAGGTCTTTTGCTGAAACAGAGTTCTTATCATTAGTGTCATCTACGATCACAAATGGAGCGTATCCACCACCTGCGGAAGTGTTAACGATTGAACTCATTTTTCCACGCTCTTGTGGAGCGTATCTTACTAGAGCGTTATGACTCATGCGTGGAAGTGCATCTTCACCACCGCCAAAGAATACCCAAATTCTGATATCCGCCGCAAGGTTTGCAAATCTATGGCCGTCGGCCTTTCTTTGTACTGCAACTGGAATTCTTCCGATCTTAACTAGTTGCTGGTATGCGAATTCCTCTGGACGTTTTTTAATCATTTTAATGACTTCACGTCTTTGTGCAGGAGGAAGAGTTTTTAGAATATAGATACCTTCACCACCAGCTAAGTTTGGTGACTTAACAACCCAGTCATCAGGATTGTTTGCGATAATCTCAGCAGACTCTGCCGTTGGTGGAAGAGTTTGAGGTGGAAGTATTTTTGTACCCTTTGGATCAAGCCCACGCTTAGCGATAGCGTCCGCGAAGTACTTAGGCCCATAATGAGTTAGGGTCGCTAGAATTAGTTTGTTGTCCAAGATTCTATTTAGGCCACCCATGTAGAGCTTTCTTTTTACAATCGCATTGATTGCGCCTGGAATCTTATAAGATGATTCAAGTGGTACTGGATTACCATTGGCATCCTTTACTACTTCACCTTTTCCGTTTGCACCTTTTCTCAGAGAATCAGTCAGATAGATTGCTTCACCAGAATCAGGGTCTCTCAGGATTAGATCTTTCTCTGGATCAAAAAGAGCAGAGTCAGAGTTTACTCTTGAGTAGATAGCAGTAACGACTGGGTTTTCCTTACATACTGTTCTTAGACGGATATAACCTTTGCTGTCTTGGTAAAGTTGATCAGCGTCAGCGTAAACTAGACCTGAGTATGCGGCAAGTTGGTGAATCTCTGGAGCTGCACCATTGCTTCCACCTGGAGGTAGAATGATTTGAATACCATCAGTGCGTCCTGTCCAAGTTTCTCCAAGAGACTTGTAAGTTTCACCTAGAATCTTAAAGTGATCGTTTGGCATTACGTTTCCAAGCGAGTCTAAAATTTCTGGATTTTGATTATAGATCCCTTGCAACATGTTCATGTTGTTTGATGCACCGGAAGGAGATCCAGCGTTTAGTTCCAAAATTCTAAATGGAAGACCTGGAAGCTCTTCTTCTTTGTTTCTTGCAATCAACTTTGGAAATGAGTCGCTTTTTTGAAGGTAGTCTTCTACCAAAACCAAATCAAGTCCAACGTTGTCGAAGAAAGGGTATTGCTTCATGTTTTTATGATGAAGTTGAGGGTAGTAGCAGGCCGACGACTTGATCGCTTTGATAAAAGTTTCTTTGACTTTAGGCGGCAGGCTCTGAACAAAGGAGCTCGATTCAAGGTCCTGTGCTCCGTAGATATCCTGCAGAACTTTTCGCATAGCGATTATTAATCTTTGCGAGGCCTGCTCGACCTCGTTGAAGAGAGATTTTTGAAGAGGTACAACGGTGGTAGTACACGGCACAGTAAATGTTCTGTAACCCTTAGCCGTCTTTTTAGAAAAAGTGAGATCACGTGCTTTTAGAAACTTAGTGAGCTTTCTACTTTCTTGAAAGTGCTCAACCACTTCTTTCTCTAGAATCCTTTGCGCCACAGGCTCTGCGTGCTGGTAAGCTTTTCGCGCTTTTTTAGCGGAAAAAAGATAGTTTGCCACTTTGACTTCAACATTGCCGATGAAGCCCACATTTGGGTTGTATCTTTTGCTTGAATTCTTTTTCGATACGTCTTTCACTGTATTACCTCGGAGTTTTTCAATTACAGAACCTTCCTGGCCTGGAAAAATTGATAAAAATAGTAAAGTTAATATACACATTAACGCAATGCGATGCAACAATGTTTTACACATTAAGTCAATTTAACGAAATTTGTGGTTACTTAATGGTGGTTTTTGAGAATAAGTGTATAAATATTAAACGGATTCAAATAAAAACTATTTGGAGGTGGGAAGATTTTTACTCTTTATTTTTCTTTAGGTTAGGCACCATTTCTAAATTAAACTTAAGAAAAGCAATAGTTAATATTTATAAAGGTTTGTCATGATTAAGAAGAGTATTTGTGTAATAGAGGACGAACAAGACATCAGAGAGTCTGTTCAAGAATTCTTCGAATATAATGATTACGAGGTCTTTGCCTTTTCAAGTGCTGAAGATTATTACAAAAATGCTAATACTCAGGACTTTTGTGGAGTTTACCTTCTAGATTGGAGTCTTCCAGGGGACTCTGGAATTGATATCGTTAAAAAAATTAGATCTGAAGACAAGATTTCACCGATTTTTATTCTTTCAGCTAAAAGTGGCAAAGAAGAAATTCTTGAAGGTTTGAGTGCTGGTGCTGATGATTATATGACAAAGCCATTCAGCTTTGAGGAGCTGTCAGTTAGAGTTGATAACGCAGCTGCTAAATTTGAACTTGTTCTTCAACAATCTCAGCTAGAGGATTTTAGACTTCTTCCTGAGGCACATGCATTCCTAAAAAGTGGCAAGACAGTAAACCTGACGGCCAGAGAGTATATTATTTTTGAATATCTTGTTAAGCACACAGGTCAACCTGTAACGAGAGATCTTCTTATTGAGTGTTTTTCAAATGAAGAGAAGATGACCAATAGAAATATTGATGTTCATGTTTTCTCTCTAAGAAAGAAGCTTAAGGCCGTGGAAATGCACATCGAAACAGTTTGGGGCAAGGGCTACAAACTAGTTTAGAAAAACATTCTGAATTCAACTTCATAGCGATCTACTTTTTCAGTATTTCTCCCATGGATCATCTTTTGATACGAAAGTTTCACGAGTCCTGGGAGAAGAAACTTTTGTTTAAGATAGGGTGTTACAGAAGTAAATGTACCAGTTAAACGTACATTATGAGCACTTGAGTCAGTATTGGCCGCAAGATAATCATTTGCACTACCATAGTCACTTTCATAATTTGCTTTACCAATCGTTTCATACAAATATGCGGCCTTCATTTCAAACCAGTCAGAGTGTATGTAGTCCACGTCAACGTCCATTAGTAGCTTGTTTCCAAGCTTTTCATAGAACGATCCTTTCTCGTCCGAGATGCTCATATCTTGACTCGTAGGAACTCTTTTTTCTTTTTCACTGGCAAATTGGTAGGTGTATCTTGCAAATGAGTTAATGAATAGATTGTCACGTAGCCTGTAGCCTCCACCAATCTCTGCGAATACATCCCACTGTCCGTCACCAAAGGCCACGTCTTGTAGGATATCTGGATCATCTTCTCTCCCAGTAGGTGCTATAAGACCTATAGTTGTCATGGCACCGTATTTATCTTTTTGTAGGAAGTTGTTCATAATCCCAAGTTCCATATCACCTGGGCCTTCTGCACTCCAATCACCAATTTCTTTGTAGCCATAGTTTTGAACTAAAAGGTTTTGGATAGTTGAGCCATTGATTAAATCAGGAGCATTTGCGAATACACTGCCAAAGCCCTGTGCCATGTCGTTTCCAGTCTCTGTTGCGTATAGGTCTGCCACTTCACTGAAGTTATTTTTCTTGGTTCTCTTATACTTCATATTAACCTGTGCCTTATACATAGGTAGGGCACCGTAAACGCTTACTGTGTCGGTGATTCCCCACGCCAAGGCGTAAGCGTTAACACTTAGCTTCGCCGCTCCAGAAATGCTAAATGAGCCTGCAGAGAGACGATCAAATCCTTCTGGATATATGTCTCTGACATAATTGAACATATTCTGAATACTTGTATCGTCCAATGCCTTCAAAGAAGATGAGTCCAGGTTTATGTCATAGGCCATTGGACGCAAGCTTTCAGATTGGTTGTAAGATGAATCAATATTTGTAGTTTGAATATTTCTAAATACAGCGGCCCTTACACCTTTTGGAAGAGTTTTATAGTACTGAGCATGTGCCGAGAGAGACAAAAATAGTAGTGGCGCTAGTACAGATATTCTCATAAGTGTAAATTCCTCTTCATTGTCTAAACCTGTAATTTTGACTTGATTGCCGCCAAAACAGGGTAGAAGTTTCATTGTGTATGGATTGATTCTAGGGAATTCATGGAAAATATTCATGATTTTTTGACAGTGCATGTAAAAATGACAGGCCCTGTCATTAAACCTGTCATCTGACGCCAAATTCCTTCAAGATTAAATTGAATAACTTAGGAGATTCTTTGATGAGAGTAATTTTGCTTACTTTTATGGCGATTTTGTCACTTTCTTGTGAAAAACAGGAAATTAAACCAATGTTTGCTAAAAAGAGCATGGCCGAGCTACATGGAGACGGCCAAACCATGAACTTCACTATTAAGGTACCCCTTACTCAAGATACTTTGAGCTTCTATGATGCAAGTTCAGTACTAGAAGATTCATCACTAGATGAAGAAGATCCAGGCTTTATAAAGGACGTCTATAATTCTCTAAAGTACTCTATTTTTA
>JAGSHJ010000196.1 GCA_023954595.1 Bacteriovoracaceae bacterium
GAAACAAAAGCAGCTAGAACGATAATTCCTGCCCCAACAAAAAGTTTTCCAGTCTCTGCAACTCTTCTCAAGTTTTCATTTCGATCTTCTTTACTGAAACCTAGTCCAGCGCTTAGACCGTGTCTAAAATGATCTCCATCTAAAAGAACTGTTTTGTAACCTTTCGAGACTAGCTTTTCTTCAAACTTGCCAGCGACAGTCGATTTGCCGGAACCACTTAATCCGGTGAAAAGAAAAAAATGAGATTTTTGTTGGAGGTTTTTTTCTCTCGCAGATCTATCTATGACATGATCATGGATAAAAAGGTTTTTACTCATTTTCTGCAATGGTTAAGAAGGCTTTTCCGCAATAGCCATAAGAGAACCAGTCTTCAAATTCAAACTTAGATTCTTTCCTGAAGTCGGCGAAAGCTTTTCTTTCTCCTTGGTTTTTATCAGCACAAAAATTGTTGTAATCATCAAAGAGAATGATGGAACCAAGCTGAAGATATGGTTCAACAATTTTCAAGGCATCGGTCGTTGAGGAGCTAAGGTCACAATCGATATGAACAATAACTAATTTTTTGTTACCTAAGTTTTTATGAAGCTCTGCTGCTGTGTCGGTGAAGAGTCCTTCGTATAAGTGGAGGTTTCTATCTAAACCGCAGTTTTCCTTCCACTTACTTTCAACTAGCTCTCTACTTGTGAGAAAGTTTCCCTCTGAAAACGCATCACTTTTTTCATCGTTATTAGGCATTCCAGAAAAAGTATCTAGGCCGTGAAACGTAGGCTTGTGGTCAATATATTTAGAAGCTAATTCGTTTCTCCATTTCTCTGGAGATTTTAACTGTCCGTTGAGCCAATTATCTAATTCACTATAGCAATCATGACTGCTGACCATGGAGTCACCGAGGTAAACACCGAATTCAGCATAATCTCCTCGCAGGTGATTAGAATAAACATAACCCCATGATTTGTGCAGGGCGCCGAAGGTGTCATTTCGGTGTACAGAGCCTCGAACAATTTTTCTATCTACTAAGAATTTTCGAAATAGGGAACCTATCACCTGAACCTCTTTTATATCGATATCAAGGGTTGTATGATAGATTATTTCACTAGCAATGACTACCAGAAGGGCTTTTGTTCTTTTTGGTTAGACAGAAGGACTATATGAAAAAAGCCATAATTACCGGTGTGACGGGGCAGGATGGAGCTTATTTAGCAGAGTTGTTGTTGAGTAAGGGATATGAAGTTCATGGGATAAAAAGAAGAAGCTCACTTTTTAACACTGACCGTATCGATCACCTCTATCAAGATCCTCATATTGAGAACAGAAACTTTATACTTCATTATGGTGATTTAACTGATTCGACTAACCTCATAAGAATTGTTCAAGAAGTTCAACCCGATGAAATTTACAATTTGGGCGCTATGAGTCATGTGAAAGTTTCATTTGAATGCCCTGAGTACGCTGCAGATGTGGATGGGCTGGGTTCACTTCGGTTGTTAGAGGCCATTCGAATCCTTGGCCTTGAAAAAAAGACAAAGATATATCAGGCTTCAACCTCCGAGTTGTATGGCCTTGTTCAGGAAACACCTCAGAAAGAATCGACACCGTTTTATCCGAGATCTCCTTATGCAGTTGCAAAAATGTATGGATATTGGATTACAGTAAACTACAGAGAAGCATATGGGATGTTCGCCTGTAACGGAATCCTTTTTAATCATGAATCACCTATGAGAGGTGAAACTTTTGTTTCTAGAAAGATTACAAGGGCAGCCTCCAGAATAGCATTGGGTCTTCAGGATACTGTTTTCTTAGGAAATATGGATGCTAAGAGAGATTGGGGTCATGCCAAGGATTATGTTGAGGCAATGTATCTGATGTTGCAGCAAGAGAAGCCTGAGGATTTTGTAATAGCCACCGGAGTTACGACTACGGTTAGGGACTTTGTCGTAAAATCTTTTGAATTTCTTGGTATCGAAATTGAATTTGAAGGTACGGGGGTCAACGAAATTGGTCGCGTTGCAAGTAGTTCAAACTCAGCATTTGATCTTGAGATCGGAAAAGAAATCATAAAAGTTGATCCCAAGTACTTTAGACCAACAGAGGTTGAGATACTTCTTGGGGACTCCTCAAAAGCTCAAAAAGTCTTAGGATGGAAGCCTAGACACGATCTTGATGAACTAATTAAAGATATGATGAAATCAGATTTGGAGCTTTTTAAAAGAGATAAGTTTCTAAAAGATGGTGGGCATAAAACTCTAAATTATTATGAATAAAGAAAGTAAAATCTTAATTTTAGGGAGCAGAGGATTGGTTGGCTCCAGTCTTGTGAGAGTTTTCTCGTCAAGAGGATACGAGAATTTAATAGCTCCAACTAGGCAAGAATTAGATCTCATGGATGGTTCCTCAGTACTTAGTTTTTTTAAAGATCAAAAACCGGAAGTTGTCATCAATGCTGCCGCAAAAGTAGGGGGGATTCATGCAAATAGTACATATCCCGCGGACTTTATTTTTGAAAACTTAACGATTCAAAACAATCTATTTAAAGCAGCTTTTTATACGAATGTGCAGAATTTTTTATTTCTTGGAAGTTCATGCATTTATCCAAAAGAATGTCAGCAGCCGATAAAAGAAGAGTATTTATTGACAGGTCCTTTAGAAAAGACGAATGAACCTTATGCTGTCGCAAAAATCTCTGGGCTAAAAACGGCGGAATATTTCAGAAAACAGTATGGGGTTAACTACTTTTCGGTAATGCCAACAAATCTATATGGAGAAAATGATAATTTTCACCCAGATAACTCTCACGTTATTCCTGGTTTGATTCGTCGAATGAGTGAAGCAGTTAAAAATGATTTACCAGAGTTTGAGGCATGGGGTACAGGCGAGCCCAGAAGAGAGTTTCTTTTTGTGGATGACCTTAGTGAAGCTTGCTTGTTTCTTTTAGAGTCGTCAGATGAATTACCTGATGTCATAAACGTAGGTACTGGAGTCGATGTTACAATTAAAGAGCTAGTTTCAAAAATTGCAAAGATTATGGAATATAAGGGTGAGATTCTTTTTAATTCTGACTACCCTGACGGAACTCCTCGAAAACTTCTAGATGTTAGTAGAATCGAACGTTTAGGCTGGAAATATAGAATTGAGCTTGAAGAAGGCCTAAGAAAAACAATCGATTATTATAATTCGACCAAAGATCTTCGTAGCTATTAAGTAAATAATTAACAGCGATATAAAGTTATGTTTGAACCCTTTCGAAACCTAAGAATTTTAACAGTGTTTGTTCATGATGCGATAGTCTCATTGATTTCGATTGTACTCGCTGTTGCTTTGCGGTTTGAAACACTTGATCTCGCAGAAATCCCAGTTAAGGATTTTCAATTTGTTGTTCTCATCGTCTTCAGTGTTCAGATAATGTGTTTCTATTTTGCGGGTCTTTATCGAGGTATATGGAGATTTAGCTCCACGCATGATCTAATTCGTGTAATGAAAGGCGCTTCTTTTGGTGTTTTGCTTAGCATTTTTGGTGTATTTTTGTTTAATAGGTTGGAAACTGTTCCACGTTCCGCTTTTATAATCAATTGGTTTCTTTTGGTGGTTGGTTTAGGCGGGGGAAGGTTTGTCTATAGAATATGGAAAGACTTTAATTTAAAAAAGGATATAAGGCTTGATCAAAATTCTGTCGATGTTAAGAATGTTCTAATTGTTGGCTCTGGGAGTGCTGGAAGCCAATTAGCTAAAGATATTTTTCAAAACCCTGGAATGGGTCTTAAAGTCGTGGGATTTATAGATGACAATCCTCTTCGGCTGAACCGTTTTTTACACGATATAAAGGTGATGGGTACAAGTAAGGATATTACTGACTTGGTTAAGGATCTTAATGTTGAAAAAGTTTTTATTGCAATTCCATCTGCATCAGGAGCGCAAATTCGAAATATTGTAAACTCTTGCGAGGAATCAAATGTCGAATTTAAGATTCTACCCAAACTGTCTCATCTTTTGAGTGACAAAGTATCTTTATCGATATTGAGAAATGTAAAACTAGAAGATTTACTTGGTCGGGATCCAGTCAAGCTAGATCAAAGCTTCTTGACTCAAATGATTGAGGGCGAAGTTGTTCTTGTTACAGGAGCCGGTGGCTCAATAGGAAGTGAAATTTGTCGTCAATTATCACTATTTAAGCCAAAACGAATTGTAATGTATGAGTTATCAGAATATTTTCTATATGAGTTAGAAAATGATTTCATAACATCCTTTCCTGATATTGAAATAATTACCATTGTCGGAGACGTTAGAAATTTAGAAAGACTGGATTCGGTTTTTGAAATTTACAAACCGAATCTTGTTCTTCATGCAGCAGCCTATAAACATGTTCCTATGATGGAAAAAAACCCTATCGAGGCTATAAGAACAAATGTCATGGGTACAAAGTACCTCGGAGATATCGCAATCAAACATAATGTAGATAAGTTTGTAATGATCTCTACCGATAAGGCCGTCAACCCGACTAATATTATGGGAGCCTCTAAAAGAGTTGCCGAAATGATTTGTCGCCGTAATCATGAATCCTCATTGGGAACTAAGTTTATAACGGTTAGATTTGGAAATGTTTTGGGGAGTAATGGATCAGTTATTCCGTTTTTTCAAAAACATATTGAGGAAGGAAGAGATGTACCAGTAACTCATCCTGAGATTGAACGTTACTTTATGTCAATTCCTGAGGCCTGCCAGCTAGTTCTACAGGCTGCCTCTATGGGGGATGGAGGAGAAATTTACGTTTTAGATATGGGGGAACCCGTGAAAATAATGGACCTGGCTAAAGAGATGATTAAGTTAGCGGGGTTAGAGCTTGGGAAAGATATTAATATTAAAATTGTGGGATTACGTCCAGGCGAGAAACTTTATGAAGAGCTCTTTTCCCAAAAAGAAGAACTACTAAATACTAATCATAAAAAAGTAAGAATCGCAAATAGCCGAAAATTAACAGATGACTTTTCTACAATACTTGCAGAACTTGTATCTCTTCCTGTGAATTCTGACTTCGAGAAAATTCTTAATAAGGTAAAGACGCTCGTTCCTGAATTTGAATTAACAGAAATGGAAGAAGAAAATGAAAGTCTTCATTAACCTTTTTTCTTACCCAGGTTGTACGACATCCCAATCGCTATAGCGGTATAATAAATTAATCTCACCTGAAATAAATATAGGCCAGAAAACAAGATAAAAAGAACTATATGGTGGGTTGGAATTATATCCTTCCGTATCACCATCTTTTGTAAGAGGAACAGAAACAAGACTGTCAACAGAGAGAAGCTAAGCAGGCCACCGTTAGATAGCTGTAATATCATCCCCATATGGGGAAGAACATTGAAAAGGTTTTTAGCTCCAAGAGGATTCTCAACTTCAAATTTCTTAACCCGATATTTAGATGCTGGTAGGTAGACCATACCTGGACCTGCTCCTAAAAAAAAGGCTTTGGGTGATGATAATAGGAAGTTGAGAGCTGAAGATTCTTGATCCTCGAGCCTATCAATGAGGCTTGTGCCTTTAAGTAGATAAGATCTATTTTGCATGTGTTTTTTGAACTGACTCTTCGAGTCCCCCGTTAGCGTTAGAAATACTAAGGGTAAAATCAATATAGTGATTGCAACAATCTTTATTTGTAATGAATGAAAATATTTTCTCCCATTAAGAAAGAGGGAAGAAAAAAGAATAAGAGTTAGCCCCATTACCATTGTTGCAATACCTGCTGCAGACATTGTTTTTGCGAAGCCAAAGTAGAGGCAAAATGGGATAAAGATTAAAAGAATTTTTTTTGGAATTTTGGTGAAATATATTGTCATCAATAGGATTCCTACGGCTGTTGATTGACTCAACCCCCTGGGTTCATAAGAGAACCC
>JAGSHJ010000138.1 GCA_023954595.1 Bacteriovoracaceae bacterium
AAATCAATCCACTTATTTCCAGCAATATCGAATACGCATTCTTTATCAGCCTTAGCCCAAACCATGGGGTACTGACCTTGCATTGATCTTGATTCATACTTTTCGATATCTAGAAGAATCTCTTCAGTTCCCGGGGCAGGAAGTGCTGTTTTGATATCTCTATACTTGGTACTTACTTTTGGAACCTCAATTGGTTCCCTTGAAAAAAGTCCACCAGCCATTATTTATCTCCAAATAAATTATTGTAGTAATTAGGATTTTTTTCTGACATCTGCTCTAGAAGCTCAAAGTCAAACTGAGTATCAACTTCGATGACAGGTTCAGTAACATAAGGAAGAACATTGTCCCCATGAATCCTATTTTTTTCTCTAATCAACTTCGTGCTTAAAACGTCTACATATCCATTAGCAAAATATGTAGATGGAAAACCTTGGCGCGCTTTATTTGCTCCATCAAGATCTTTCTCTTTGCTGAATGCAGTTATCATTTGATTATTTTCATCAATCTCAAAAGTCTTATAAGCACTCTCCGACATTTCATGAACAGATCTTAAGGCTGTAGACTCTTTGTTTTCTAAGAACTTCTCGATAGCCTTATCTACTTCTTCCACGTTTCTTAATGGCGTCGTTGGTCTTAGATGAACTATGTAATCAGGTTCTTTACCTTCATTCTCTTTTAACCAGTCTAAAACGTGAATCATCATTTCCAAATCTGTCGAACGATCACCAGAGATATCTGCAGGCCTTAAAAATGGAGTTTCACCACCGAAAGAATTAGCTATCTCAGCAAACTCTTCTGAGTCTGTGGAAACTATAGTTCTTGAAATATGCTTTGATTTAGTTCCTGCCAAGATCGAATAAGCCATCAATGGCTTTCCTCTTAGCTCTTTTATATTTTTCTTAGGGACACCCTTCGATCCACTTCTAGCGGGTACGACAGCAATCATTTCCATAAATCCTCTTTCTAAAAATACGGCTCTAATCTTTCAAGAGCTAGCCAACATCCCTCTCCTTGATTCTTATGACCTTGCCAAATCTCAGGGATAAAAGATGACTCTGGAGAAAGTCTGTTTAAAATCTCCGATATCTTTTCAAAATTTATATCTCCATCACCAACCTGAAGACCTTCACCATCAAGTCCTTTTGCATCCCCAAGATGTAAGTGAGCTGTATAGGGAGCTACGATTTCAACAAACTCTTCAAAAGATTTCTTTAAATAATTACAAGTCAATTTGGAGTGAGAGATATCTAAACAAATTCTTAAGTTATGTTTTTCACATTTTTCAGCAATTTCCTCTGCGTGTACAAAAAGGTTTTGATACCTTTGACCTCCGAAATGCCAAGGGAAAGGAGCCATTGTCTGAGGAATAAGCTCAACGCCTTCAGTATCGAGCTCTTTCATCGACTCCACAAACCTATGGTAGTATTCTTCTTTTACCCTCTCAGGTAAGTTTCCATCCATCGTAAATCCACCAATATTGGCTACGATCAAGGGCTTTTTCGTTGTGGGGAAATATTGCTTAAGCTCTCTAGTGATATCAATTGTTCTCTGAGTTTCTTTAATTGAAAAATCTCTATATTCCTTATCAGGAGTAGCTAAGTCCATCAGGCGACTACCCTTGAATAACTCTGGGGCGTGCATGACAAAGTCACAATCGTATGTACCTTTTAAAAACTTAGAAATATCCAATTCCATATCTGAGTAGGAAAGATGAAATTCGTACAGTGTTGCATTTGTTCTTTGAGAGAAGAAATCGAAATCGTGGTAACGAACGGGAATTCCCCAAGGTCTGTTAAATGAATAGCTTCTGTTTTCTATTGCCCCCTCATCAAGGTCTGTCTGAAAAAAGAAATCTTCAAAATTGATATCTCTTCCAAGCTTTTTACTGATGAGCTCTTCCATTTTTAATGGAGACAGACCCTGTCCAGGACTCTTAACAGAAATATCTTCAAGAGTTACTACATGGCCAGCTTTAAGATCTTTCGAGGCCACAAGACTTTTCGCCAAGTTTTCTCTGTTTATCATTTCGCCCTGGCTCACTTCCCTTTGGCCGTCTTTTCCAAGTGCTTCTTCTAGTTGGCGAATGGATTCAACCATTTCTTTAAAGCTTTCGAACTCTAAACTAGCTGCATGATCCGGACCTTCCATTTCCCTATCAAGAGTAAAATGTCTTTCAACAACTTTAGCTCCTCTGGCCACCGCTCCAATACTCACACCGATTCCTCTTTCGTGGCCACTGTATCCATAAACAGAAGAATATTTTTCCAAGTTATTCATAAATCTTAAATTGATACTATGAAAAGGTGCTGGATAAGTACTATTGCAGTGGAGAAAACAAAAATCCGCATTTTCTTTGTTTAAGAAATTACAAACTTGCTCAACCTCTTCTTCTTTTGACATCCCTGTGGATAAGATCATTGGCTTCTTTGTCTCAACTATTTTTTTCAATAAAGGCAAATTAGTTAAGTCCGCAGAAGCGACTTTATAGGCCTTAACACCTAGAGACTCTAGTACTTCTAAACTGCGATAGTCCCAAGGAGTACACATGTAGAGTATTCCTTTTTCATCACAGTAATTTTTAAGTTCTTTGTGCTCATCAAGACTTAGTTCAAATCGTTTTAAAAGATCAATCGTATATTCTGCAGAAAGATCATCACCATTTTTCTCCAAACTTCTTTGGCGATAAACTTCATCTAAAAAGCGCATTTGAAACTTCACACAATCAACACCAATTTCAACCGCTTGATCAACCATCTTTTTGGCCCTATCCAAAGAACCATTGTGATTGTTTCCGATTTCAGCAATTATAAAAACCTTATCGCTAGTTTGGGATAGAACGATATCCCCTATTTTAAATTCTTTTCTCAACTTATTCTCACTTTCCAGGCTTGCAGACCTTTATCGTCAAATAGGATATTTGATACGGAACAACCCATATCTTTTAATTTTGAAATTAATGTATTCCTTTCAAAAGGCTTCACGTAAAAGAGAAAAAAGCCTCCTCCACCTGCTCCCAACAGTTTCCCTGCCACCGCCCCATTATTTGTGGCAGCCTCATAAATGGAATCTAATCTTTCATTCGTTATCTCAGAAGAAAATTGTCTCTTCAATTTCCAAGCTTCTCCAAGAGCCTCTCCAAAAGAGTCGAATCTATTCTTAAGAATATGGTTCTTCATTTTGTAAGTTAGTTCTCTATTTTTGTGAACGAGCTCTTGAATCTCCGAATTATCTTCAAATGTTTTCTTTTGTTTCTTATGAAGATTACCAGATTCATGACTAAGATTGGTATAACAAAGCAAGAGATTCTCTTCTAATTCAAGCTTTGTTCTATTTGAGATTCTTAAGGGATGAACAATATTGTTATCATCTGAAAACTCCATAAAGTTGAAGCCCCCAAAGATTGTCGCATACTGATCTTGCCAACCTCCAGCCATATCGAGGGTTATTCTTTCAGCCTGGAAAGCGAGTTCAGCCATTTCATAACTGTCCCACTTGTCTTCTCTAAACTAGTTAAAGCAACCAATGATTGAAGATATAACAACAGCAGAACCACCTAGGCCTGACTTCATTGGAAAATCAGAATAAACCGTTAAATCAAATCCAAATGTCGGATTAATGAGCTTAATAGCCGCAACAATAAGTTTAAATTCACCTTCATCTTTAAGTTCTTTCAAACTATTAGCCTCAAGATTCATCCCTAGATCTGCCGAATTAATCCTAATCTTCCCATCAAACCTTTTTCTTAACGACGAATGAGAGTAAATTTTCACTGTGGCGTTCATAACAGCACCACCGTGCTTCACAAAATAATGGGTTAAATCGGTTCCCCCTCCTCCAAAACTGATTCGGACAGGAGATTTACAACGAGCCACTAAATTTTTTTCTTTACTGAGGGGAAAATCATCTTTGGTAACTACATCAACTAAAGTTTTATCGTCTTCAAGGATTGGAACCAGCTGAATCGTATTATCTAAAAATTTTAAAATTTTCTCTCTTGAGTCTTTTCCGGAGGCAGAAGTGAATTCGGTATTTAGGCACTCACTAATTTTTGAAGTAACATCTGGGTTGTTAATTAGAAAACGGCGGATATTTCCATCCGTTGCGATACCTACCGTTTTAAAGTCATCGTCGACAATAACAACAGTTCGAGCTTTGTTTTGATCAATCTTCAAAAATGCTTCTGAAATCGTGCAGTTTTGGTTTATGGCAAACTTTTCGAGCCTCGACACAGGCAACCCCTATACTACTCAATTAAGGTTCATTAAAATGAGTCTATAATATAGGCAGATTGATATAGGCTTTGCAATAATGACACTCGACACAAAGGATAACCAAATGACCGATTCTATAAGGGTTTTCATCCTTTCCGGTGGTAAAGGAACAAGGCTAAAAACAGTCGTTTCAGACCTGCCAAAACCCATGGCTGACATCTCAGGGAAACCATTCTTGGAGTACCTTGTTCAGAGAGTTTTGCGCCAAGGTTTTTCAAAAATTACTCTCCTCACAGGGTATAAATCTGAAGTCATCGAAGAACATTTCAAGGACTACCCAGAGATCGATGTATGTAAAGAAGAAGAAGCCCTAGGAACAGGGGGAGCTCTCAGAAATGCAATTGATAATTACACAGAAGACAAATTACTAATGTTAAATGGAGACACCTTAACTACCCTCAACCTATGGGAATTAGTAGAGAAAGCCGAAGAAAGTGACGCTATAGCTCTACAGTTTATGGAGGTGTGTGACCGATACGGAACAGTAGAAGTTTCCCCAGAGAATGACGTCCTTAGCTTTAGTGAAAAGTTTCCTGGAATCGTCGACTCTTATATTAACGCTGGGGTCTATTTTTTAAATAGAAAGACCGTCTCTGGAAAGATCCCTGCTGGTAAGTTTGTCTCAATAGAGAAAGAAATTTTCCCACGCATCAAACTCAAGGGTATTAAGTTCAATGCCAACTTTATTGATATAGGTATCCCCGAAGACTATCGCAGCGCACAGGAATTAATTCCAAAATGGGAATCAGAAAATGAGTCGTAAAATTCTTTTTTTAACAGATTCCCTTGGCCTACCAAGACCCGACCAAACAATAAAAGATGATGAAACATGGTGTCAACTCGTGGCTAAGGACATGAAACAGTCTGACTACGAATTCTTTTTTCAGCTTCATGGAGGCCTTCATACTAAGAGACTTCTACTTTTAAGAAGGCAAGGCTACATCGGTGGCTATCAACCAGATATCGTTGTTCTTCAAATAGGTATCGTGGATTGTTCTTCGAGGGTTCTTGGGGAAAGAGCAAAAGAAATTATTTCGAGAATCCCCTTCATCAACAGACTGGTGAGAAACTTCATAAAGAAGTTTCATAAAAGGTTATCCCTCATTAGAGATATAACTTATGTGGATCGAAAAAATTTTCGTACAAACTTAGAGTCCCTGAAAAACTCTTTTGAAGGTGCAAGTTTTTTAGTCATCCCTATCGCTCCCCCAACAAAAGGCTTCATCGACATGATGCCACTGATTGAAAGAAATATTTTTGACTACAACAAAATTTTAAACGATGTCTTCGGGAGAAATTTTCAAGAAAAAATTTATGACGGTGAAAATCCTGAATCTTTCTTGCTAGACGACCATTATCACCTCAATAAAAAAGGCCACTCAAAAGTAGCCCAATTCATTCAATCAAAACTAGTTTAAGACTAGTAAAGCTTAATACTTGCAAGACAAATAAGTCTAACGAGTATTGATCTGTCTGTTCCCGTCGTTTTTAAATCATTTAAATAATCATCAACTATTTTATCTAATTTATCGACGTCAAAACACTCTCTATCAAAATACTTTCTATAATCTCTGGTCGCCAAGGCTTCTTTATAGCCTTTAACTCCAATTGATCCGTAAAGAAAGTCTGCTTCCGCGCTCCAAGAAGGATCGACATCATAAATGTATGAATGGGGGCCAGTCTGCAGATGTCCAGGGTAATCAATCTTATTATCTAAAATCCACTTTAAAGGATATTTCGTTCTTTTTATATCAAGACCTCTTCCCCATTCCTCAGGCATTGAACTTAAGAAATCAATCATCCTCTTATCCCAAAAAGGAATCCCCACTCCTAATCCTTGACTGGATGGAGACTTAAGAATTACTTGTACCGTATTTCCCTGCCAATGAAAGCTGTTATAAATATGTAACCACCATGAATATAAAGTTTCCGGTTTAACTTCGTTTATAAAGTCTGAAAAATAGTCTTTGGTTATTTCTTCCAGATAATTTTCGGATCCATATTCTGTTAAAAGGCCGTGCGATACAAATTGAGCGAAAGGAAATCTATTTGCTGAAATAAAGAAAGAAGCTACTAATTGTTTTTTCCACTCTTTTGTTTCCATCTCGCTTGGTTCAGCCAATGTGGCTATTTTTTTATAATCCTTTAAAATCTTATAAATCAAATCATCTTTATAAGACCCATCATCAATTTTTTTAAAGAATGAAGGTCCGTAAAGATAAGAAGCCATTTTGTCGGAATACTCTCTAAAACCTAAATCACTATGATCAAGAATTGTAGCGTATTGAGCAAAACCAAAATTATGAGCACCGTCACTAATTTCACCACTAAAGATTACATCATCTTCTGATCCATTTTGCTTTATGAACCTAGCAGAACGCCAAAAAGGTTCTGATGTGAAAGTCAGTAAACTTTTACTTCTTAAATCATCTTTAATTTCTTCAACATGATCTAAGTAATCTTGGACACAAAAATTTTGATCCACAATATTGAGTTCAACTCCAAAGTAATCAGTTATTTTTTGGGCTCTTTCGATCTCAAAGTTATTTACGATTCCTACTTCTGAAGAGTACTGAAGTCTATTGATAACACATTTTACTTTTTCTTTTCCATGGAGGTGAACCAACATAGCCAAAATTGATGATGAGTCCCAACCAGAGGACATGAAAACCCAATTGGTACCATTCTCTGTACTTCTCAACTCAACTGCAGATTTATAAATTTCAAAATATCTTTCCTTGTCTTCAGAATTATATTCTTGAACTTCTTTCATCTCCCTCGGGTTTACCTTTAATTCCACACCAGAGCTAGAACCTAAAAGAAATTCTCCAACTCCAACTCTTTTAACTCCACGATAAAGAGTGTGTTTCTTTGGAGCATAAAAACCATAGATGTTCATAAAGTTTGCTAAACCAACTTGATCATACCCAAAATCTATCCGATGGGAGACAATATCTCTTAGCTCATTTGAAGCTAACGCTCCACCTTCTCTTGGAATATAGTAAATATCTTCTCTACCAAACCAGTCTGCAAAATAGGATACACTCTCCCCATTAAAGTAAACTCCATGATAATGTCCTTCCAAGGAGTCTGTTAGTTTTTCGATAGACTGACCTGCAAGTTCTAAAATATGACTAAATGAAGAGCTAGTTACTCTTACTGGAGACCCATTGCTCATGTAGTAATGTAGATCACCAAATAAATAGAGCCTTTTATCTCCTTCAAAAACTTCTAGTGCAGGAGTTTCGTTACCAAAATAAAGCGCCCCTGCCGCGTTTGAAAAATTAGGCTTACCAAAGCCTTCTGAACAATCGCTAAGAACTTTTTCTCCAATTAATAAATGCATCAGCAAATCCTTTCTTTGAAATATTTAAGGTTTTTCTCAATGAAAACCCTTTAATAATAGGATATTGGCCAAAAAAGAACAAACAAACAAACAAAC
>JAGSHJ010000220.1 GCA_023954595.1 Bacteriovoracaceae bacterium
ATGTTTGCTGTAGCTGTTCCAATAGGCAGCCATGCGCCTTTGTTTCCAAATTTAATTTCAAGAAAGTGTCTTGAGAGAACTCCCAAGACACCAAAGATCGATATGAAAAAAATGTTTTTCATTTATTAATGATAACGAGAGCTGTGGCAATACAAGCGAAAGATTTTATCTTTTGTACGCTTAATTGCAAAATTCCCTTTTTCTCTTTGTTCTACCAGATAGTGGTAGTAAGTAGGATGCGTGTCATTTACTTCAAGAACACTTTTACCTTCATGTTCTCCGAAGTCGATAACAACACACTCTTCAGCAATAATGCCGGTTAAAGGACTAGATTCTTTTATAGCTGCTGCCATTTATTCCCTCCTTAGAATAAGTAGCTGGTTTACGAACTCATCAAAAAAGCGTTCCGTCGCTTTAGTGATTATAATTTTTCAATAAATTTCATATCTTGAAAAGAAAAAAATTATTTACTGAAGAAATGCTTGAGAAAAACAACCAGACTTTTGAATTCCTGAGGATGTTCGTCTGCCAATACTTTCTTCAAAAGTTCCAATGACTGAAACACGCTAGTTGCCTTCCTATAAGGCCTTTCTGATGTCATTGCGACTAAAATGTCCAAAGCACTCAACAGTGCGGACTCTAATCCTGTGATTAAGTTGTCACCTGGCTCATACTTTTCATTGCTGGCCAGTGCCTGGATTTTATAATTTAGATAGTGGTGATTCTTAATCAATTCGAGTTGATGACCTGCCAGAGGAACACGGCCATTTAGAATCTTCATAGAATTCTCAGAATGGTCGGAGAAAATCCTTTTATCGAACTCACTTAGATGAGCAAGTTCGAACTTCTCCCTTGGGATGAAACTCATACCTATGTCTTTAAAATAAGACGTCATGAATAGGCCTTGTGTTTCTTTATGGGAAAAGAGACCCGTACTTTGAATGAATGATAGAAGAAGTATCGAGGATAATAGAGGCTGAGCTACTGTGTAGTGATGCCCCTGTTTAGAAACACTTTGATAGAGATGTCTATGTACACCTTTATTACTAAGTAGAAGATTACTTAAGTTTTGGCCACTTTGGAACTGACTGCTTAGTAGCTGGTCATCAAAAGGGTTTTCATAAAGATTGGCCATTTGAAGACTTAAAAGGTGAGTGTGCCTGGTGGCATTCTTTACAGGATCACCAATTGAAAGAGAACGAGTGAGTTTCACTAACTTCTCGCCAAGCTTTTGATTTAGCTCTTGATAATCCTCTTCGTGTACATAGATCTCGGAGCTTCTTTCACGTGCATATGTTCTTATAAATTCGGGTGTGATCCCTTCGTTTGGTGAGAGAACTAGTTCAAAGGAGCCATCATCATAGGCATATGCACTTTTGCCAAGAGCATCCACAATAGAAAGTTGACCTACAAAAATAGGTTTAAGTTTTAAAGGAAGTCGATGTCGATCGAGGAAACTCTCTTTCATTAATAAATTATATCACAATTTTATTTTATAAGAGAAAGAAGCTGAGAGTTTAAAACCTTAGGGTAGGAAACTCCATAATTCTCGATCATTTTAGGAAATAGAGAGATAGGAGTCATTCCAGGGAAGGTGTTAATTTCATTTAGATAAACTTGCTCACCAACTAGGAAGAAGTCCATTCTGCAAAACTGAGATAGTTTTAGGTTCTCGAAAGCTTGGATCGCGTATGTTTGGATTTCGCTAATTTTGTCTTCACTAATCTCAGGATTTAGATTTGTTTGAGTTTGTGATTTTTGAGAGTACTTCTCATCGTAACTATAAAATTTGTCCGGACAAATAATTTCACTAGGAGAGGTTGCAGTAAGTTTACCGTTATACTCAAAAACTGAGATTTCCAACTCCCTAGGAGTCACTTTCTTCTCAACGATGACAAAGTCTGAGTAGTTAAAGGCATCAGTTAGCGCCTTTTCGATTTTATCTTTAGTATCTACTGGGTAACATCCAACGGAGGAACCCTGATTTGAAGCTTTAACAAAGATAGGGCCTTGTTCGTCAAAGAAAGTTTCGACTTCTCCTAATGTCTTTGGAGAGCTGTCTTTTGCAATCATGAAAGCAGTGACAGGAATGTTCGTCTTCTCCAGCCAAAGCTTAGTTAGAACCTTGTTAAAACAGATGAGGCTTGCCTCATATCCACAACCAAAGAAAGGAAGCCCAATCATTTCGAAATAGGCCTGTATATGGCCTGTCTCGCCTGGGTGACCATGAAAGCATGGGATGCACAGATCAATGGAATCTTTTGTGCCTTTAGCGGCAGATACTAATTCTTTTTGAAAGTTTAACTCTACCTTGTCTCCATTAAGGCTCCAGGTAAAGTCTTTATCTACTTCAACTTCAAAGACTCTAAACTCTTTGGCATCAATGATGCTTTTTAGATAGTCGGCGGTCAGAAGGGATACTTCATGCTCCTGACTGCCACCACCTTTAAGTAAAAGCAGATTCTTCATTAAAGATCTCTAAGCTTTTGAGGGAATCGTTCGTTATTTAGTTCTCTAAATTTTGCTACAGCTTCCTCAAGTGAGTAAACATTTGTTTCTTTAGAACCATAAGCTCTAAGTGCCAAGGCTTTGCTCTCAATTTCTTTATCACCAATTACGGCCATGAAAGGAACTTTTGCTTTTTGTAGAGTTCTAGTCTTTTTACCCATAGTTTCATTGGAGTCATCAACTCTAACTCTTAGACCTTCTTGTCTAAGTTGAGCTGCTAGTTCTTTACAGTAGTCACCGTGGATATCATTGTTTACTGGAACAAATACAACTTGCTCTGGTGCTAGCCAGAATGGGAAGGCTCCTGCAACGTGCTCAAGGAAAACTCCAAAAAATCTCTCTAAGGATCCCAATAAAGCTCTGTGGATAACAACAGGTCTTTCGTCTTCACCATTAGAGTTAGTAAACTTTAGGTCAAATCTCTCAGGAAGTTGGAAGTCCAACTGTACTGTACCTAATTGATGGAATCTTCCGATCGCATCAGAGATTTGAATATCAATTTTTGGTCCATAGAAAGCACCATCGCCTTCGTTTACAAAGTAGTCGTATTTAGAAGCGTCTAGTGCTGCTTTAAGGGCATCTTCTGCAAAGTCCCAAGTAGCGTCGTCACCAACTTTCTTTTCAGGTCTAGTTGAAAGACCAATTTTAATATTAGTAAATCCAAAGTGGTCGTAACAAACATTGAACATGTCCAATAAGCTTGTAACTTCTTTTTGAATGTCTGCTTTATCCAAGAAAACGTGGGCATCATCTTGGCAGAATGTTCTAACTCTCGTTACACCGGCCAAAGCACCAGATCTTTCATTTCTGTGTAGTCTACCAAAGTCAGCAAAACGCAATGGAAGATCACGGTAGCTATATTTTTTATGTTTAAACATTAGCATGTGACATGGACAGTTCATTGGCTTAACGGCCATCTCTCTGTGGTCATCTTTTGTAAAAAACATATCGTCTTTATAGTTGTCCCAGTGACCTGAAGTCTTCCAAAGCTCTACATCAAGAATTTGTGGAGTTATTACTTCTTTATAGTCATACATCTGGTATATCTTTCTAACAAAAGAGATAAGCTCGTTATAAACGATCGCACCCTTTGGCTCAAAGAAAGGAGAGCCTGGAGCTGCTTGATCGAATAAGAATAAACCTAGTTCTTTACCAAGTTTTCTATGGTCTCTTTTCTTTGCTTCTTCAAGGAATTTTAAATGCTCTTTGAGCTTTTTCTTGTCATCAAAGCATGCTGCATAAATTCTTTGAAGCATTGGACGTGTTTCGTCTCCACGCCAGTAAGCACCGGCAGTATGAAGAAGTTTAAAGAACATCGGCAATTGACGAGTAGTCTCAACGTGAGGCCCTCTACAAAGATCGATAAACGTTTCACCTTGAGTGTAGTAAGAGATTGTCTCTCCCTCTGGTAGATCGTTAATAAGTTCTACTTTATAATCTTGACCTGCTTCTTTGAAGATTTCTATGGCCTTTTCTCTAGGCACTTCATAACGAGTGATTTCATCAGCTCGTTTAATGATTTCTTGCATTTTTGTTTCAATCTTTTTGAGATCGTCTTCATGGATTTTACTTTCCATATCAATGTCGTAATAAAAACCATTCTCTATTGTAGGTCCAATTCCAAGTTGAACTTGTTCATTTGGATACAATTCTTGTACGGCCTGGGCCATAAGGTGTGCGGTAGAGTGTCTGATAACTTCTAAATCGATCTTTGCCATTTTTTCTCTCGACTTTGCTGGTGCCAATAATGATTCAGGTAATTTAGCAAAGTCTAATTGACTTGACTAGTAGTGAAGACAAGAGGGTTTAGCATTCATGGTATTACCCAGTTGAGAAAAATTTACAGGTTAAAAATCTTAAAATAGGGAAATGAATATTTTCCAAAATATTACAATCTCTTACACCTAAATGGTTGTAATACTTAAGAAACCACCCTTGATAGATGTTTGACATTTGTAAGAAATCTCTAGTGGTAGGCTCTAAATCTCTTGAATTACTGGAATAGCTGATTTTACAAGTAAGATATTATGATGTAAGTTTCGCCCAGTGAATTAAGATATCACACGTTTAAGGAAGCTTATGGAAATACAAACTCAAGAAGAAAAAGCACTAAGAAATGAACTACAAGAAAGGTTCATGGCAAAATCCTCTCTATTAAAAGAGACGGACCAAAAGTTTTTGGACTTGGAAGATGACCAAGAAAGAGCATTGGGACAGGGCTTTTACCGCTTAGGAAAAGTTTTCTACGATAAGGCAGATTTAGATACTGCTGAAGATTACTTTTTAAGAGCATTGGATAAAACAATTTATCCTAAAGATGCATTTGCTATGTTCAAGTGCTACGGATTTCTAATAAGAATCTACTCTGAAAACGAAAGAGAAAAAGACGCAGACCGATTCATTGCCCTGGCCTATGAGCTAGCGGAAAGGTTTGGCCGTGACTTAGGTACATTGAGTGCTGAATACTTCTATAATGTTGGAATGGTCTACACTTACAAAGGTGAGTTTGATAAAGCACTTGAAAACTTTAAGCTTGCGTATCAAAAGGCTCAGACTGAAAATGAGCCAGAGCTAATTGCAAAGTCACTATATTCAGTTGCAACAGCTTCTTATCACTTAAAAATGCACAAAGAGACTTTAGGTTACCTTTCACAACTTAGTGAATTATTGAATATCCTTCGTAAAGGTTATTTGAAGGGTAGTATGCACCTACTTTATGGAAACCTTCATAAAGATATGGGTAATTTCTCTGAATCTCTTAAAAACTTTGATTTGGGAATTCAGCACCTTCAACAGAAGAATTGTTGGAACCTATATGGATACATTCTTTTAG